>CAZTRH010000146.1:0-1515 GCA_964616605.1 uncultured Ruminococcus sp. | reverse complement strand
CCTGAACGGGCATTTGCAGGTATCTATGCTGATGATGGCATTCCCGACACGCTGTGATATCCTTGCCACAGGCTTTGCGCACGTCTTGCTTGCATATTTGGTGTTGAGCGTATATTGCACCAAAACTCCTTGAAATACGTCAGTATTCCTGCGTCATTTTGGTACAATCCCAGGGGCGACACTCGCCTGACGAAAAAATCTGACTGTGCAATACGTACACAATCTTTGTGCGGTATTGCCTTAATTATACTCTTTTGAGGAGAAATACATTGTATGGAAATTGAGCGAGAATATAGTGATTTTAGTCATTTTTGCAACTGATATGAACAGAACTGGTGAGCATTTTCTTCATTATACCGCAAAATCCTGCGCTGATGCTAACACTGTATTCTGAAAATAGTCTGATATTTTTCGTATCAGACCTACGCTTATAAATGTGATATAGCTATCATTAAGATTTTCTTGCTTTCGGGCTAATACTAAAAAACCGCTGAACCCTGTATATAAAGACAATAAAAACGATTATCGGGAAAAATTCGCTCCTACAAAATAGTAGGAGCGAAAGTGTCATCGGTCGCATCAAATGTGGTATAGTGATCATGTTTTTTTATTTGTGGGTGGAAACTACTAGTCGCAGATTTTATCCGAAACAGACATTACGATTTTAAGGATTTTTTTCTGTCGAACATTTTCTGAACGATCACCGATGATATAAAGTTTGTATTTCGTTCTTGTAGCCGCAACGTTGACAATGTTTGAATTTACCCACTGAACAGCACCCACCGCAGTTTCATCACACCCGAGCACAAAAATCACCTCGTTTGCCTCTTTCCCTTGAAATTTGTGAACGGTTCCTATGTTGTTTGTGATAAAATGCTCTGTATTTTCTTCAAAATCCCCAAGAGCTTTTCTAAGCTCCGTTCTGATACCCGATACAACGGAAGTGAACGGGGAAATAATATATAGTTCCGAAATGCTGCCGATTTTTAGCAATGCTGTCCTTATTATTTCGCAGACTTTTTCGCCTTGTTCCTTAACATAATGGTTCTTTTCGCCGATTTCTTTCCCTTTCACATCAATCCACATTGAGTGATTGTAAACAAATTTCTTCTCAAGCTCGGCTGTCGGCGGTCTTGTCTGCTGTTTCATTATCCCTGTATAGGAAACCGCACATGTGAGATATGCTTGTAAATTTATAACTTTTTGCTGCCCCCTGTTGCTTTTGGCACACCGCATCCTGCGGTCTGCTGCTCTCTGTTCGGCAGCGTCCGTGCCGCACTTTTGGTGATGGCCTCGCAACATCCATGTTGTGTTCCAATTCTTGAAAAGATCACCAATTCCCTTTGGCAAATCTCGAAAGCACTCTTGCCTCAAATGCTGAAAAGTCCGCTACCACAAATTCATTCCCGATTTCGGCGCAAATGCTGTGCGGATAAGCTGCGACAGGAGCGTCCTGTGCGACAGCGTGTCGGGAATGCCATCATCAGCATAGATACCTGCAAATGCCCGTTCAGG
>CAZTRH010000145.1:0-1542 GCA_964616605.1 uncultured Ruminococcus sp. | reverse complement strand
AGGTTATACTTATCTGAAAACAGTAGACAAAGCGAAAATACTTGCGGATTTCGGACTTCCTGCTGACACAGTTGTCGAAGCTTGCCCTTTTGTGTTCCATGGCGGCTTCCAATGGAATGAGATGCAGCAGGAACGTCCCTATTTGAATCGTTTGATGAAAAAGCTGAACATTAAACCATACTATATCATTGAAGCGGGAAATAATTATACGGTTGTAGAGGTGTAAAAATGAACGGATTTACAGATAAACCGACCAGTACGCTAAATGAAGATGCTTTTGGCGTACAACAGTACATCGCAGGTCTGAACGAATTTATTATGGAGTGCTATACGCCCATGACGATTGCCATTCAAGGCGATTGGGGAAGCGGAAAAACTTCCATGATGAACATGATTCGTGAACAGCTTGGAGAACGAGTAATTACCACTTGGTTCAATACATGGCAATACTCCCAATTTAATATGGGGGATGCACTTGCAATATCGTTCCTTTCCCGACTTATCGCTGATCTTGAAACGGAGCAGAATACCAAAACCACAAGTATTAAGAATGCTCTTAGGACAATCTCACGCTTTGCTAAAACTGCAAGCGTGATTGCAGCAGATACTTTTGTTGGCGGCAAAGCGGCAGATACACTTGAAAGTGGTTTTGCATCCGCTGAACAAAAAGAGACTGATATGCCACAGGCGATTAACGAACTGAAAGAACAATTCCAAACTGCGGTAAATAATAAAATCCAGCAGTCCGGCAAGGATCGTCTTGTCATATTTATTGATGACCTCGACCGTTTACACCCCGGCAAGGCTGTGGAGCTTCTTGAAGTCCTCAAACTATTCCTTGACTGCGATAACTGTGTGTTTGTACTTGCGATTGACTATGCTGTTGTTTCTCAAGGCGTAAAACAGAAATACGGAGAACTGATTGGTGAAGAAAAGGGAAAAAGCTTTTTTGACAAAATCATTCAGGTTCCGTTTAAGATGCCGGTAGCACAGTACAATGTCAAAAACTATGTACTTTCTTCTATGCAAGCGTTGGGTATTACCATTACTGATGTCGAAGTGGAATCCTATGTGAAGCTTATCCAGCGTTCGGTGGGCTGCAATCCTCGTGCTATGAAACGCCTGTTCAACGCTTTTTTACTGTTGAACAAAATTGCTGCAAACGGAACTGTCATTGATGCTGCACAGAGGAAGATGTTGTTTGCGATTCTCTGCTTGCAGCTCTCTTTTGAAAATATTTACAACTATATTGTTCAGAATGTAGAGGATTGCTACGATGGAAGTATGCTTCAATCGCTTACTGCTCCAGAAACCTATACCGAGGGCAATGATGCCGAGCGACTGTCCCATGAGCTGCGCCTAAACTCTGATACTGACATTATCAATGCAGTGGATTTTATGGCAGTATTCGTGAGTGTACTTGATCAAGATGGTGACGGCCAGCTTGCGGAATCGGAGGTCACTTCTTTTATAAACATCCTCCGATTCTCCACAATTACTGCCAATACTACCACCGCAGCCAATACAGACGCTAATTTGGAA
>CAZTRH010000144.1:0-1902 GCA_964616605.1 uncultured Ruminococcus sp. | reverse complement strand
GATAATTAATGCTCTGCCAAAGGATTTAGTGTCGGCGATAAAAGCCACATCGCTGATTTTATGCGTGATGTTTTTCTTGATAGATTTTTTTACTAAAACGCTGCATTTGCAATGGGTTACTTGGGAAAATGTACTTATGCTGATGCTAAAGCTTGTAGCCGCTAAAGTATGCGTTGATAATTCTGAAGTGTTTGCAACCACTATTTACAAAGGATTTAACAGCTTTGTTGCGGCTATAGATGGGACGACTTTGAAGTATCATTTCATAGATACCAGCGAGGGGTGGAGTAATATTTACACATATTTCGTCACACGCTCTGAAGCAACTCAGATATCTGCGGATACAAGTGCTGGATTTTTGAATTTTCAGCCATTGCTGCTTAATTTGCAAATCACTATACAAGGCTTGGTAATGAAGCTCACATTGATAGTTGCAACAGTTATTGTCATTGCTCGTCTGTTCGAGCTATCAATATATACGATTGTGATGCCTATTCCATTGTCAACCTTTGCTTGTGACGGTTTATCTGACGTAGGCAAAAATTTCTTGAAATCTTTTGCAGCGGTTGTAATACAATCAATGGTGCTTGCCGTAATGTTTATAGCATATGCTGCAATCAACAAAGTCATAATTGATTTGGTAGTAAGCAACTTAGCTGCTACAGACGTTGGTGGTATTATGGGATTTATAACATCTATAACTTTGGCTGTCGGAATAATGCAGTCAGGTACTTGGGCTAAACGCATTTGCGGTGCGATGTAATGTAAATAAAGGAAGGAGGGGGGACAATGATTGAAATAAAAATTCCAAAAGAAATTACGGAATACAAAGAAAAACTTATGTTTGGTCTTACAGTCCGACAACTGATTTCAGTAGTTGCAGCTCTTGCTGTATGTGTTCCACTTTATATTTTTGGCAAAGACTATCTTAGTGATGATGTGGTTGGGTGGATAATAATGATTATTGCCATTCCTATTTTCGCCTTTGGCTTTTTCAAGTATGACGGAATGCCGTTTGAACAGTTTTTACTAATGCTATATCGGCAAAAATGGGTAGAGCCGCAAAAGCGTAAATACGAAGAACTCACTATATTTTGGATTTGCAGAGAAGAACTAATCAAGGAAGAAATCGCTCATCAAAATGCTGAGTTTACGCACAATTATCAAGTAGAAAGGAGCAAAACTGATGTTACCCGAAAAAAAGACAGTAGTTCAGGAGAAAAATGCTAAAGATATAGACAAGGCACGCCTTGCAAAACAGAAAAAGCCGAAAAAGACAAAGGAAAGATCCGTCCGCAGGGTTGCAAAAACAGTGCAGGACACAATCCCCTACGAACACGTTCACGGCAAATACATTTTTGAGGTTGAGAAAAACCGATATTCTGCTACTTATTCTTTTTCAGACG
Source organism: uncultured Ruminococcus sp. (assembly GCA_964616605.1). Lineage (GTDB taxonomy): Bacteria > Bacillota > Clostridia > Oscillospirales > Ruminococcaceae > CAG-115. The sequence goes on along the minus strand of CAZTRH010000144.1, from coordinate 496 downwards.
TGACCTATGCAGCTGCTGACTCAGCTGAACAGGAGCGAATTTTCCTTGCTTACGGGGATTTGCTCAACAGCTTCGACACGTCAGATGACATTCAGATAACGCTGCACAATAATGTCATCAATCATCAAGAATTTTCCAGTCGAATATTGCTGAAACACGCCAATGACGGCTACGACGAATATCGTGACGAATACAACGATATGCTGCTTGACAAAATGCAGCAGGGACAAAACGGTATAACCACAAAAAAATATATAACAATTACCGTTACGGCGACAAATTTAGAATTGGCACAACAGAAACTCGCTGCAAAAGAGCTTTATATGGGTTCTTGCTTTCAGAAAATTGGTTCGAATATCGAGAAGCTGAAAGCAAACGAACGTATCCGTATTATTGCGGATATTTTCCGTGGCGTTAATCAAGAGATACGCACTATCAGCAGTTCCGAGTTTTTACGAGGTGCGGAAAAATCGCTGTGCTGTCCTGATTACTTTGA
>CAZTRH010000143.1:0-2010 GCA_964616605.1 uncultured Ruminococcus sp. | reverse complement strand
ACAGCCCTGCTAATCCCAGGTTCTGACGAGGAGGGGACGGAGGAGCTGCGGGAGCGGTACTTCTCATCGTTCAATATCCGTGCGTTCGGCGGAAACAAGGCGGACTACCTCGAAAAAATAGCCGCTATCGCAGGCGTGGGCGGCGTGAAAGTTACCCGCGTGTGGAATATGGGTGTGCGCCCTGCTGAACTTATCCCTTCGCAGAGCGTTTCGCAATGGTTTGAAGCCAATTCTGAAACGCTCCCCGATGACGTTTCCGCTTGGCTCACCCCCACGCTCTCAGCCGCCAAAAGCGGCAAGCTCACTTCGGGCGGCTGCGTCCTTGTGTCGCTCCTCGACAGCGAGTTCAACACCGCTTCGGAGGCTCTCGTAAGCCTCGTCAAGGAAACCCTCGACCCCTCGGACAGTACGGGCGAGGGTCTGGGCATTATTCCTATCGGTCACGTTGTCACCGTTCAAAGTGCGCTGGGCATTCCCGTGAACGTTAAAACTTCGCTTGCGTTCGACAGCGGTTACAGTATGGATAATCTCCAATCTTTAATCGAAAAAGCGGTTGCGGATTATCTGCTTGAACTGCGCAAGGACTGGGAAAACACCACGTCAACTATCGTGCGTATCTCGCAGCTTGAAACACGCATTCTCGGCATCAAGGGTGTTGCGGATATTATGGATACCACAATTAACGGTGCGGCTTCTAACCTCGCTTTAGGCGAATACGAAGTGCCTGTTTTCGGGACTGTAAGCGAGGTGACTGGCGATGAATGACGTTAATCTCGTGGAATATCTGCCGCCGTTTCTGCGTGAATACCGTGAACTAAAAGCCGTAATGAACGCCGAAAATCCCGAATTTCTTGCGGTGTATTCCGCAGCAGACAGGGTTTTGAAAAACGAGTTTATCGAAACAGCGGACGAATACGGTATTTCAAGATTTGAAAAAATGCTGAATATTCTTCCTTCAAAAGAAGATACCCTTGAAAGCCGCCGTTCAAGGGTTCAAGCAAGGTGGTTTACCGAACTTCCGTATACAATGAGGGCATTTCTCGAAAAGTTGTCGGGGTTGTCGGAATACGGCAACATCACGGTTTCTACGGATTTTGACCATTATATGGTGCGCATTGACGCAGATTTTGAACTGTACGGGCAGACGGACGAAATAGAACGGCTTGTGGAACTGATGTTACCATGCAACATCAGTGCGGATCTGAAAAATACAATGCGTATTTACTCGGACGGCTGCTATCTGACGGGCGGCGCAGTGAGCGTTACCGAAACGGTGCAGCTGTCGGGAGATATGAACGAGGAAATAGCGGCGGTTGGCGGCTCTGTGGGCGCTGCAATTGACTTTGTGGAAATAATCGGAATTTGAAAGGAGAGTGTTTATGGCACAATTTTCACAGCTTATTATTACGAAAAGCGGTCAGGATTTGCTTTCAAAAATCCTGCTTGACGGTGGGAAACTGGAGTTTACAAAGGTGTGTATTTCGGACGCTGAAATCGCATTCGAGAGCCTTGAAACGCTGACGGAAATACAGAACGTTAAGCAGGAGAGCGCAGTCGGGGAAGTGACTGTTACGGGAAGTTCGGCGGTAAAGGTGGAGGCTTCGTTCTCAAACATTTCGCTTAGCGAGGGGTATTTTATGCGTGCGCTGGGACTTTTCGCAAACGATAATGGTCAAAGCGTACTGTATGCGGCGGCAGTGGAGCAGTCGGGGCATTGCTATATGCCGCCTTACAACGGCGTTACGGCGTCGGGTGCGGCTTTACAGCTTGTAACATCTGTTGGGAATGCGGAAAACGTTTCGCTTGAAGTGGACCCTGCCGGAACGGCGACAATTCAGCGGCTTTCTGAGGAGATCTCAAAGCACAACACGGACGAGAACGCACACGCAGAGCTGTTTGCGGCGATGGAGCAGAAACCAACGGCATTTTCCGTTGATGCGTCGGCATGGTCGGAACTTGAAACGGCTGTGTGCGGCTGTTTGTACTCCGCTGAAATTGCGGACGGGAACG
>CAZTRH010000142.1:0-2023 GCA_964616605.1 uncultured Ruminococcus sp. | reverse complement strand
ATCGAGCAAGTCGCACCATGTGTGCAGGTTGCTGCACGTCCAGTCCCGTCATGAATCCCATTGTTTATTTGTGCGCCGCATTCGGAGCATACTATCCAGTGATAGACGTCATTTGACTGATATTCCGTGTTGGTGTTGTTTCCGTGTGTACAGCCTGTCACAATGACATATGTTTCACAGAACGCCGCTTCGTTTTTATCATCTTCGACAGTTCTTGCAATAAATGTGATTTTCGTTTTATCCGCAATGTCATTCGGAACAGTAAATGCATTAACTGTGAGTTTTTGCTCCTCACCGTTGCCGACCTTGACATAAAGATCAGGTGTAATATCACCATTGGTATACGGATTAATTGCATTACACAAGCTTACTGTTATCGTTTCGCCTGCATTTGCAGTGGATTTATCCGTCTTGATTTCGATTTCCGGCTTTGCTTTCTTTACCGTGATGGAAACATTTGTTTCCAGCCTCATTCCAACAAGCCTGTATTGGTTTGGCAAGTCTGTTGTGTAATCATAGTTGTCTTTGTCAACCGTAAGCTTTGCTTTGAAAGTTTGCGTTCCTGCGTTAGTTAAAGTGTTACTTGCATCTGGTAGTATCCAGCCATTCTGAATATCACAAGCCTGAACCTTCTCACCGACATATAGCTCGCTGTGCAGCAGCTTCGGCTCGGGGATTGCAGGGTGAGGAGCCTTTTCGATTTTGAATGTGTACGTTTTTTCATCTGTCGAGCCATCGCTCCATTTCGAATTGGTCGTGTCTTTGAGCGAAACGGTCACCGTATAAGTGCCTGCGTTGGTTTTCTTGTTGCCGCTTACCGTGTACAGAGTGCTTTCGGGGATATTGTAGGTCTGCTGTTCCCCGTTGTAGGTGAATGCGGTTGTGTCCTTTGCAGGAATATCAACCGTTGCCTTTTCGATTTTGAATGTGTACGTTTTTTCATCTGTCGAGCCATCGCTCCATTTCGAATTGGTCGTGTCTTTGAGCGAAACGGTCACCGTATAAGTGCCTGCGTTGGTTGCCTTGATTTCGCCCGCGGTACTATCAACCGTTGCGTCTGTGCCAGCCACACTGATCGTGTACAAGCTGCTTGGTGCAAGCTTGTAGGTCTGCTCTTCCCCGTTGTAGGTGAATGCGGTTGTATCTGCCTTAGGCGAGTCAATAGAGAAAATCCACTTGCTGTTACTAACATCATAATAATATCTCAAGGTGACATCACCTATCATGACGATATTAGGACTATCCGCAGTCTTTGCAGGGAGATACGCATAAATTTTCTTTTCATTGTCGTGAGCCTTGGGGTATGCCTTGCCGTTGATAGTGATATCAGATGCGTTGGGGTTTTCGATTATTAAGAGGTAAACATTTTCGCTGCCGTTGGTGAGGGTTATGGAGCTTCCGCTGCTCCAAGTACTTGTTTTGCTGTTATACTGAATGCCGCTGCCGAAATCCGCACTGGAAACATTTGCATTAACATCTTTGCTGCCCGTTGCCTTAACAGAGCCGCCTGTGATTTTTATGTCGGAGGGGGTGCTGCCACAAACGCCGCTGCCGATGCCAGCGCCATATTCGCTTGTTGCGGTAACAGTGCCGCCGCTGATGATGATACCCGAGCAAGTACCCAACGAACCACCACCGATACCTGCACCGCTATTCATGGATTTTGCGGTAACTGTCGCATTTTCGCTGATTTCAATAGCAGAAGCGTTTCCGTTGTGACCGCCGCCAATGCCTGCGCCGGCAAAAGAACTCACGGTACTATCACCAGTACCCTGTTGACCAATTGCCACAACTACTGCGCTGCCCATGATTTTGATATCCGAACTATGCCCATTATGACCGCCGCCAATGCCTGCGCCCCTGATGCCGCCTGTTGCGGTAACATTTGCGTTGTCTGTGATAGTAATATGCATACCGTTGCCGTTTGCTCCACCGCCAATGCCTGCGGCATAGAGGCCGCCTGTTGCAATAAGCTTGCCGCTGCCGTTGATGGTAAGCGAACCATTAGTGCCGCTCTTCTGCA
>CAZTRH010000141.1:0-2196 GCA_964616605.1 uncultured Ruminococcus sp. | reverse complement strand
TGCTGTTCCCTGCGTCCGCCAACCCCTCTCCGAGTATGTACCCCACAACCGCCGCACCGCTTAAAATGCAGCCGCTGACGGTTTCGGCAGTGTCGGAGTCACCGCCAAACGCCACAATCAGACCTGCAATAAATCCTGCAACGCTCACCCAAAGCTTGCGTGACGTCAGCTTTCTAATCCAGTCAATCTTCATAATTATCCTCCCTCTCAGGCAGTTCCATTACCTGTTTGTATAAATCTGTCGCAACGTCATTTCCGCCCAGTGCGTGATACGCCTGATACGCTCTGGTAAGGCTCTCTTTCGCATAAATCGGGCAGAAACGCTTCTGCGAATACTTGTCGTGTGTGCGGATTATCTCCGACCGCAAAAGGCATTGCACACCGTCCGCAAGGCACTTTTCACGCTCGGAAGATTTCTTGTTCTTTGCAATCGCATTGGCAATCAGTACATTTGCGATTGTCACCGCCGCATTTATAGCGGCTACAATAATTGCGCTGTCCAATTCGTCACACCTCGCTTTCGGCAAGAGCCGTGCGAACCTGCTCCAACCACTTTTCGGGTACATCGTCAATCGTGATTGTACCTCGCTTAATCTGCCTTACAAACACCTTTACCATATTATATTCCCCCACTTATCATCTGTGCAAGCTCAATCAGAGCTGCGTCCGTGTCATTCTGCGCCTGTTCCAGAGCGTCAAGTCGCTCCTTGTCGGAAAGTTCGGGATAAACCCTTTCGCCATCTCGCAAAAAAACGTCCTTTTCTGCGTCATAGCAATCTCCAATCAGCACTTTTCCGTCCTCAACAGGTATCAGAAAATCATACCCCATAGCCTCACGCACTCCGTCAATAGCTGACAATCCGTTAAACACTATCAGATTATCCACACTGTATACTTCGTCCTGCTTCACAACAGCAGCGCATATTATTTTGTTCGCCATAAAATTCCCTCCTTATTCCCAGCCTATAATGATTGCACCTTGTTTGCCGTTACCTCCGCTTCCGCACCAGTGGTCGTCATATCCTCCGCCACCGCCTCCGCCTCCGCAGCCGTAGTTCACAGCATCTTTGCCATTGCTTGCCTCTTTACGATTCTCTGCGCCAGCGCCACCATCACCTGCACCAGCACCGCCTTTGCCGTAAGTTGCATTGGAGTAGGAACCAGAACCGCCGCCGCCACCAGACGAGCCTATGAAACCATACGGAGTAGACAACCCGTCCCGACCGTAATTCGAATCACCACTCTTACCTCCGGATAGTCCGTAACCCGAAGCGGTGTATGTCGTTCCACTAATAATACATTTCGTAGTAGTACTTGAATTTGCACTGCCAATTGCAGAAATGCAAGGAACGCTTCCTGTTAGAGAAATCTGCTGCAAAAGCGTTTTGCCACCATAACCACCATCACCACCGTTATAACCGCCCGATGGGTCGTCATCATCATAACCGTCCCAACCTTTGCTACCTGCTCCACCACCGCTTACCAGATACGCCGTAACGGTCAGACACTCGGGAATACTAAGCGTAAAACTGCCCGATTGGTCGATAACAAGGTAGTTATCCGCTACAATCGCAGGTGTAATGCCGTCTATTCCGACTGCGGAGGGCGTTGCAAACACTTTTGCGTTCGTGTCGTCCGTCTGAAAGTACTTCACACCTCCGATTTTGCGGAACAGATACACACGGAAAAAGTACTTTGTGCCGTTCGTAAGACCGCTTATATCAATACTTGTTTCCGCACCGTCAACGCTCACCACATCGCCGTCCGCAGGCGAGGTGGGATAACTTCCCGTCTTATACACCACGTCAACACCCGACACAAAATCCGTGTCTGAGTATGTGAGCGAAATAATCACTTTTCCGCTGTTTGAAGCCGCAGAAACAGCCTGCGGACAGGTCGGTAAATCAGCAACGGTAACACCGTCAACTGCACCGCCTGCCCCAAAAGACTGCGCATTAGTTCTTCCAATCATTTTGAAACTCCTTTCCTTACGAAATACGAACCGCCAAGCTTTTCGGTGGGAATATCCATTGCGTACAGAACGATTTTCCCGTCCTCAGCGCTCGGAATAACCGCCGCATTCATTGCCGCTTCAAGGCTGCTTTCATCGAAGTAGATGTCGGGGAAGTCCGCAGCAGTGACGTTCCCGTCCGCAATTTCAGCGGAGTACAAACAGCCGCACACAGCCGTTTCAAG
>CAZTRH010000140.1:0-2380 GCA_964616605.1 uncultured Ruminococcus sp. | reverse complement strand
GTTTGTCTACAAACTGAACCGCAAAGCAGTTGCTTTGCGGTTTTTATATTACCAGCCAAGCTGTGAAAGCTGTGCTTTCAGCTCGTTTTCACGCTTCTGGCTGTCAGTGCCGTCATACTTTCCAAGATAGATTTCACCACAGATTTTTCCGTCAATAAGGTAAAGCACTCTTTCACAGCACGCAGCCGCTCTGCTGTCGTGTGTTACCATCAGAATTGACGTTCCTTGCATATTCAGCTTTGTAAGTTCCGACATAACCTCGTCTGAAGCGCTTTTGTTGAGTGCGCCCGTAGGCTCGTCCGCAAACAGCAGAGCCGGATTGTTTATAATGCTGCGGCAAATGCAGGCACGCTGCAGCTGACCGCCCGAAACTTCCCAGATCCGGCGGTTTGCTATATCCTTTACCGACAGCTTTTCCATAAGCGACAATGCTTTGCTGCGCAATTCCTGCTTATTTCTGTGCTTTCCTTTGTTCAGCTGCACCGCAGGCAAAATTACATTATCCAGAATATCAAGCTGACCCAACATATTCATCTGCTGAAAAACGAAACCCGTTTTACTAAGACGCAGCTTTGAACGTTCGTCTTCTGACATCGCAGTAATCTCTTCGCCGTCCAGAACAACACTGCCGCTTGTCGGAATATCCATTCCCGAAACGCTGTACAAAAGCGTTGATTTTCCCGAGCCCGACGGTCCCATAACTGCCGTCATCTCGCCCTTTGCAATAGAAAAAGTGACATTGTGAAGAATATCGCCCTTGCACAGGTTTTCAACTTTAAGCAAATCACTCATATAATTATTCCTTTCCACGACAGCACTCAATTGCGCTGATTTTCTTTATGCACCCTGCCCCCACTCTTACCGCAGCGGCTGATACCGCAAGCAGCATAAGCGGCAAAACTGCATACGCCAAAAACGGGTTTACAACAAATTCAAAACTATCCGCTCCGAATAAAACCAGACACAAACCGCACAGTTTCTCACCGAAAACATTCCCCAGAACCGCTCCAGATACAATACCGACCAGCACGGGCAAAACGCCTTTTCGAAAATACGATAATACAATCGCCGAATTATTAAATCCCAATGCCTTTTTCAGAGAAATATCGCTTCGTTCACGCTCCGCCGTAAGTCGGATAAACAGCAGCGCCACTACTGCAATTACCACGGCTGATGCCGCTGCGGCAACCACAGAAGCCAAACGCACCATTTCCAGCGTCTGACCATACGTTCCTGCAATGTAATCTGATATGTCAGTGACTTTGATTTCACGTTCGGCATATTGCTTCTGCCACAGCGTCCTGTCCGCTTCATCGTCAAGAGATACGTTTATAACGCTTCTGATTATATCAGAGTCGTTCGCTTCAAAACACGCTTTAGCTGTCTTGCCGCCGTTTGTTATATCGGAGTATATTCCGCACACTCTGCACAGTCGGCTGAAATCACCTGTGCTGACGCTTATTTTATCGTCCACGTCAAGTCCCAGTTCATTGGCGTTCATAGAGGATAAAGCTATTTCATCATCGCTTACGGGATAAGCGCCTTTGGAATACTTCACGGGGAAAACGCTGTGATTTCCTGTTTCTATCGTAAGATTAACGATTGTGTTACTGTCGGGGATCTGTGCTGCCGCAACAATGCTCCGAAGTGCGCCGAAACGCTCCACATCTGTATCAGCAGAAAGCCTTGATAGCAGGTTTTCTGTTTTCGTATACACATCGTCCGTCCTCTGAATATCAATCCGCAGGTCGCTTTCGCCGATACCCATATACGAAGCAAAATCGGGAGCGCTCACCGTAGTATAGACATTCTGCGGAACAAGCGTTATGAACATACACAAAGCCGCAGTAAAACCTGTAATAATAAATCTGCTGCTGCCTGACTTTTCGCTTTTGCAGGAGGACATAGCGTCAACGGGCGATAATTTATCAGATTTTGAGATAATCCGTCTTATTGCAAGCAGCAAAATTCCCTCTGCAAGAAACGCTGTTGCCAGACCGAGAATTATTCCGACAAAAGCGTTGTCGGCATTGCCGTAAAGCTTGCGAAGCTCTGCGCCAAGCGGAATTTTCAGAACAAGAGCGGCAATTATTCCCAATACCGCACTGCAACCGGAAAACACAAGGTATTTCGCAAAATACAAACGCTTTATATCACGCTTTGAAATGCCAAGAGCCTTCAGCGTGCAAATTCCCTGTCGGTCACGCTCCATCAGAATTAACATAATAAAGCGGATACACAGCAGTGATATTAAAATCACAGCCACGCCTACCAGAAAAATTATGATTATCATAATTCCGTCTGACAGCATATTCATCATTGTGATAAGAGGCTTAGTCACCGCAGGACCGTTTGACGGCAAAGCGGCTTTGGCATACGC
>CAZTRH010000139.1:0-2393 GCA_964616605.1 uncultured Ruminococcus sp. | reverse complement strand
CATACCAAGTCTATTGACAAATTCAAGACGATGTTGTATAATAATATCAAGATTTAATTGAACGTGCGGTCAGCGTTCTTTGAAATGTAAATAATCATATATGGTGAGCAGGTTTTATGGCTGCTGTGCTATACAGATATATTGGAGGGACAGCGATGAGTGGTGCGTCATTGGCTACAGAGAAAAAGTCTAAGAAATCCGGCTTCTTTTCACGTGTTTTTGGTGGAAGCAAAAAGGACACTGTAGAGATGGATGAAGGCTCGAACTCTATCAATGAACAGCTGGTTCGCAATCCGGAATATGCTGAGGGCGCCAGACTGAGAACAACGGGTGTTGAAGAGGCAGACGATTTGTTTTATCTTGGTCAGAAGTTCAGTGGGACTTCAAAATGGGGTTTGAGTGATGATTCGGCGTCTTATGACGCTGTTAAAAGCGCAATAACCGCTTTTAACGCTTCTCTGCATAATCAGCTTGATTCTGAAGACAGTGAAACCAATATGTACTTTTACGAACTGTCGTGCGATAAACTGAACGAACTTATTGCTTCGTGTGATGAGTATATCAATACACATGACCCGTGGACCGGTGCTGGAAAAGCCCGTAAAAGACTGGTGCGGCAGATAAAAAGTATCGCACAGATAGATCTGATGAAGCTCAGCTCGAACAGAGTTGTGTTTGAAAGTATGTCTCCTGAGGAACAGGCTGAAACCAAGATTACGGGAATGCTCAAGATGTCCAGAACCATTCACCTGAAAACCGATGATTTTAATGCGCTCAGAGGTTCTAAGGCTACGGGAGGTATGGCTTCTGATGTAATGAAAGTCAACGTATCCGGTGAAAATGCCAGAGGTGTACAGGAGGGTGAAAAGGCAACTCATTATTTCAAGTTTGAAGATGAGTTTGATACATCAGAAGAAGAATTTAAAGGAAAAGTTGTAATTAATAATTTGCTGAAGCGCTTCGCAGGTGATATAACCGAGGAAGATGAAAAAATAATTCGGGAGCGAATGGCAGATCAGACTGGTGAATTGAACGATAGTTCGTTAAATCTTGATTCGCTGAGTGAAGGCGGCAAAAATGCAATGCTGGCTATAAATAAACTTATGAGTGGCGCAAAAAATACATATGATATCTTGACGGAGTTTGGACACGCCGGTTCTGGTAAGAAGATAAATGTATCACGGCGAAATGTTGCGACAAGCCGTATGGCAGAGCTTTTGGGAGTCGGAAATCTTGTTGCAAAATCCGAAACTGTAGAAATTACGGATAAACAAGGTAACAGCTATACGGGAAATCTTATGACAAGCGCAAAAGGCGGCAAGGCTGCCAAGGACATCTCTGATGAAAACACAGCCGGCGAAGATTCGAAAACTTTGGCTAAAGCTAATAAGAGCGGAGGATATCAGCTCAAGACAGCTGTGTCGGGCGGATTTCAGAGAGATTTGTGCAATCTTCAGATTCTTGACTGCATATGCGGTCAGGTTGACCGTCATAGAGGCAATTTCCTTGTAACACAGGGCGACGATGGCGAACTGACCGGACTTCAGGGTATTGATAACGATGCAGCATTTGGTCTTGACGATAATTTCAGCTTGAAAGAATCGCGAAAAAACAGAACTGTTATCAACAATGAAACGGGATTGCTTCATATGCCATTTATTGACGATGGAATTGCAAGGAGAATTGAAGCGATTGATGGCAGTGCGATTGAGTATATTCTTAAGGACTTGCTTACTAAGGAAGAGATAAAGGCTGCTGTTGTCAGATTCAATAAAATAAAGCAAGCGATCAAGAACACAAGAAAAGCTGATCCATCGCGCTTCCTTGAAAACGAAAATAGTTGGAATGATGATACTGCGCAAGAAATGATCAATCAAAACTGGGAAAGCCTCAAGAAAGAGAACGGAAGCTTCGATGAGATTTTACGATTGAAAAAAGAACTGGGAAGAGCTCCAACTGAGGAGGATCTGAAGATGAGAGGTCTTGAAAAATCACAGAGACTTCAAAGTATCAACAATATGCGGACTTATTTTGGCGAATATTTAGGCGATGAAATGGTTCCGGGTTCTCTTGATCGTAAAGGAGCGGGTTCTGCTCCGAGAGTTAAACGTCATGTTAAAAAGTAATCTTTTTAATGATTCTTTTGAGCTTTTTTGATTTACTGAACATTGAAATCCGAAAAAAGTTCGTTTGGTTTTAATACGGTAAAATCCTGATTTGCGTAGGAATTTTATAATTTGCTTCTGTAAAGCAGTAAAAAAACTGTTCAATTTTGCTTTTAAAATATGAACAAAAGAACCGTTTTCGAAAAAAGTATGTCTTTTCATACCGAAAAAGCGTCTTTTCATACCAAGTCTATTGACAAATTCAAGACGATGTTGTATAATAATATC
>CAZTRH010000138.1:0-2446 GCA_964616605.1 uncultured Ruminococcus sp. | reverse complement strand
GAATATTTATGCATAAAGCTATTGACATTGTTCTCAAATGGTGTATAATTATAGCATGAAGTATAAATCAATTATCGGAGATTTTTATTATGGCTAAGGAAATTAAAAAGGTTGTTCTTGCATATTCAGGCGGACTTGATACTTCTATCATCATTCCGTGGCTGAAAGAAAACTATAACGGCTGCGAAGTAATCTGTGTTGCCGGTAACGTTGGTCAGGACGCTGAACTTGCAGGTCTTGAAGAGCGTGCTAAAAAGACTGGTGCTTCCAAGCTCTACATAGAGGATATCCAGGACGAATTTGTAAACGACTTTGTTTTCCCTACTCTTAAAGCAGGCGCAAAGTACGAAGGTTATCTGCTCGGTACTTCTTTCGCTCGTCCTCCCATTGCAAAGCGTATTGTTGAAATTGCCAAAAAAGAGGGTGCAGACGCAATCTGCCACGGCTGCACAGGTAAGGGCAACGATCAGGTTCGTTTTGAGCTTACCATCAAGGCGCTTGCTCCTGAAATGGAAATCATCGCTCCTTGGAGAATTTGGGATATAAAGTCCCGTGAGCAGGAAATCGAATATGCCGAAGCTCACAATGTTCCGATAAAGATTACTCGTGAAACCAACTATTCAAAGGATATGAACCTGTGGCATCTTTCCCACGAAGGACTCGACCTTGAAGACCCTGCAAATGAGCCTCAGTACAACAAGGAAGGTTTCCTTGAACTTGGCGTTTCTCCCGAACAGGCTCCGGACAAGCCCACATATATTACAATTCATTTTGAAAAGGGTATTCCCGTTTCACTCAATGGTGAAAAGATGGACGGCGTAAAGCTTATCAAGACTCTTAACAAAATCGGCGGTGAAAACGGCATCGGTCTGTTTGACGTTGTAGAAAACCGTCTTGTTGGTATGAAGTCCCGCGGCGTTTATGAAACTCCCGGTGGAACTATCCTCTACCACGCACACGAGGTTCTTGAAACAATCTGCCTTGACAAGGAAACTCAGCACTACAAGTACGGACTTGCTCAGAAGTATGCTGATATCGTATACAACGGTCAGTGGTATACACCTCTGCGCGAGGCAATGGACGCTTTCGTTGACAAGACTCAGGAAACGGTTACAGGCGATGTAAAACTTAAGCTCTATAAGGGTAATATCATCAATGCAGGCGTTACTTCTCCTTACACTCTTTATAGTGAGGACTTTGCTTCCTTCGGTGAGGACGATGTATATAATCAGAAGGATTCTGCAGGATTTATCAATCTGTTCGGTCTGCCTATCAAGGTTAAGGCTATGCTCGACAGTGAGAGAAACAAGTAATTGATAAATAATTCGGAGTTTAAAAGCGGGGAATGCTCTTTCCCGCTTTTAAATGATTTTTTCAGCTAATGGCTGTTATCAAAAAAACGCTTTAACACGGAGGATTTTTTCTTATGGCAATGATGTGGGCTGGAAGATTTTCCAAAGAAGTAAGTGCGGAAGTCAATGCATTCAATTCTTCAATTGCATTTGATGCTAGAATGTACAAGCAGGATATCACGGGCAGCATTGCTCATGCAACTATGCTTGGTGAACAGGGCATTATTTCGGTTGATGACAGTAAGAAGATTATTGACGGTCTTACGGAAATTCTTTCTGATATTGAATGCGGAAAACTCGAATTTGACCCTAATGCGGAAGATATACATATGTTCATCGAAGCGGAACTTACAAAGCGAATAGGTGACGCAGGAAAACGTCTGCACACATCACGCTCCAGAAACGATCAGGTGGCTCTTGATATCCGTCTTTATCTCAGAGATGAAATCTCTGAAATCAAGGCACTTTTGAAAAAGCTTGTTAAAACGCTGTGTGATATTGCTTCGCAGCATACAGATACGATTATGCCAGGATACACACACCTTCAGCGTGCTCAGCCGATTACATTCGGACATCACCTTATGGCATACGCCCAAATGCTGCTCCGTGATATCGACCGACTGAACGATACAGACAAGAGAATGAACGTATGCCCTCTCGGAAGCTGTGCGCTTGCGGGTACAACATACGATATCAACAGACAACGCACCTCTTCCCTACTTAAAATGAACGAGCCTATGGCAAACTCACTTGATGGCGTTTCCGACAGAGATTTCTGTATGGAACTGGGGTCGGCTCTTTCCATCTGTATGGTTCACCTTTCAAGATTTTCAGAAGAAATAATAATGTGGTGCTCATGGGAATTCAAGTTTATCGAGCTTGATGACGCTTACTCGACAGGATCCAGCATTATGCCGCAAAAGAAAAACCCCGACGTCACCGAGCTTATCAGAGGCAAGGCTGCAAGGGTTATCGGCGATACTATGACGCTTCTCACAATGATGAAAGGATTGCCGCTTGCATATAACAAGGATATGCAGGAAGATAAGGAAGCAATCTTTGACGCAGTAGACAACATCAAACTTTGCCTTTCG
>CAZTRH010000137.1:0-2449 GCA_964616605.1 uncultured Ruminococcus sp. | reverse complement strand
TTTGTTTTGCAATAATATGTTTTGAGAGCTTTGGTGTCAAGGTCGAAATTAAGAGCTTTTCTTGTTTCTTTTTCCATGATTAAGCACCATACTTTGCCTCACAAGCTCTAAATGTTTTCAGCAAATCTTCCTTGCTGCATTTGCTTGCATTGTGCCATTCCATGACCTTAAGATATGGTTTTACCCAGCTGCGATACAAGGTGTTTGTAACCGCACCGATTGCACCGTATGCGTCCTTATCCTCTGGTTTACTGATAAAGACAAGCTGCTTTCCTTCTGAAACGTCATGCAGCCCTTCATCAGTGAACATTTTCCGCACAATGCGGTATGTGTCCTCTAAATCATGTCTGCCTGCATCAAGGATTATATTGTCGTCAAGTTCGACTACGACTTTGTATATGTATTTATTCATAGAATCATTCCTTTCATTTACGTTCTCATTATAGCATATTTTCAGATTTCATTCCACCACACGCAGGACTTCTATTTCTTTATCGCTGAATTTCCGTATTCCCGATGTGCGCTGCAAATCGGGAAACAGTCCCTGCTTGTCGTAATAGCGCAGTGTGGAAACGGGCAACCCTGTTTTTGCCGATACCTCTCCGATAGTATACATAAAAAAACTCTTTTTTTTCAAAAAACACTTGACCTGAAGTTAGGTTTATGTGTTATCATATATTATAGCAGATTTTAGAATAAAATGCAATAACAATAATTGAAATACAGGAGGTTTAGTATATGAACTACATTACTTTATCAAACGGCGTGAAAATGCCGCAGCTAGGTTACGGCGTTTATCAAGTCACAAAGGACGAGTGCGAACGATGTGTAAGCGATGCTCTGAAAGTGGGCTATCGTCTTATTGATACGGCGCAGAGCTATTTCAACGAGGAAGAAGTCGGAGCGGCTATCGCTGAAAGCGGTATTCCACGCAAGGAAATCTTTCTTACTACCAAAATCTGGATTGAGCATTACGGCTATGAGGCGGCAAAAGCTTCTGTACTGGAATCTATGCGCAAGCTGCAAACCGATTATCTTGATTTGTGCCTGCTGCATCAGCCTTTCAATGATGTTTACGGTGCTTATCGTGCGCTTGAAGATTTGTATGATGAGGGAAAAATCCGTGCTATTGGCATATCGAATTTCTATCCTGACCGTATGATTGATATAGCTTCTTTCAGCCGTATAAAACCGATGGTAAATCAGATTGAAATTCACCCTCATAATCAGCAGCGCGAAAGCAAGGAATGGCACGACAAATACGGCATTCAGCTTGAAGCGTGGGCACCGTTCGGCGAGGGCAGAGGCGGAATGTTCGATTTGCCGCAGCTTAAAGCGATTGCCGAAAAGTACGGGAAGACTGCGGCACAGGTGATGCTGCGCTGGCATTTACAGCGTGGGATAGTCGCAATTCCGAAGTCTACGCATATTGAGCGTATGCAGGAAAACTTTGATGTATTCAATTTTGAGCTTTCGGAACAGGATATGGCAGAAATTGCGGCTCTGGATAAAAAACAAAGCAGCTTCTTCCCACACACCGACCCCAATATGGTGGAGTGGTTTGTCAGAATGGTTGAAGAACGAAAAAATCAGCGCGACTGCACTAAAGATAAGAAAAACTGGTAATTCAAGGCAGTTTTCATACTATGAAAACGCTCTTGTTATAATAAGGGGGAATTTACATGAGAAAGAATTTTGGAGCAAAGCCGATTTTATATCCGCAGCCTGTATTTATCATAGCTACTTATGATGAAAACGGCACTGCGGACGCTATGAACGCAGCATGGGGCGGCATAAGCGAAGCGGACGAAATATCAATATGCCTTAGCGCAGAACACAAAACAGTAAAGAATATTCTTGCCAGAAAAGCGTTTACCGTAAGTATGGCAACCGCTGATACGGTAGTACCTTGCGACTATGTGGGCATTGTATCGGCAAACGATGTTCCGAACAAGTTGGAAAAGGCTGGATTTCATGCGATAAAAAGCGAATTTGTAGACGCTCCTGTGATTTCGGAGCTGCCGCTTGCGGTAGAGTGCAGTTTTGTAAGCTATGACGAGCAGTCCTGCAGAATGGTTGGAAAAATCGTGAATGTATGCGCAGACGAAACAGTTCTCACCGACGGAAAAGTCGATCCGCTGAAACTCCGCCCTATCACTTACGATGGTATGAACCATGCATATTATGTGCTTGGTGAAAAAGTCGGAAACGCTTTCTCAGACGGCAAGGCTTTGGAATGATTTTACAGACAACCGCACTCTTTGTTCACAGAGTGCGGTTGTTCTCTGATTGTTCAATTGTATAAAAGAGAGAAAATGAAAAAAACAGTTGCTTTAAAGAAAAAAGCTATTGACAACACCCCCAAAAAATGATATAATTGATTATTAAGATATTTAACTTAGGCAAGATGTCCCCAAGCCTGCGAACCGAACTTAGTAGTGCTGAACGA
>CAZTRH010000136.1:0-2452 GCA_964616605.1 uncultured Ruminococcus sp. | reverse complement strand
TGCCATTCAGTATGGGATTGTATCCCCTACTGAATGGCAGGTCGTGCCGAACAAGTTCGGCACTGCAAAGCCAACCCTTGGCACGTTAAACGACGGGGCAAGCCCCTTATTGAAAGCGGAGGTAAATTTTATGCAATATCTTGTGAACACAGAACAAATGAAAGCTGCCGAAAAGCTTTGCAGCGAACGCCATATTTCTTACAATCAAATGATGCAGAACGCAGGAAATGCAATTGCAAACAGAATTGCAAAAACCACTCAATGGTGCGAAACTGTGATATTATGCGGCAGCGGCAACAATGGCGGCGATGGTTATGTTATTGCCAAAAACCTGTCGGAACGTATGTTTTCGGTAAAGGTGATTTTGCTGTGCAAAAAACCGAAAACCGAGTGCGCCGCTGAGTTTTTCGCAGAGCTGCCGAATGAGATGGCGCTGGATTACGAACAGCAGACGGAAGAGTGCAAAGCCGCAATACGAAGTGCAAAACTTGTTGTGGATTGCGTTTTCGGAACAGGATTTCATGGCGATTTGCCGCAGCATATTGTTGACGCTTTTGCGATTGCGGATAACGCAAAGCTGCGCATAAGCGCCGATGTGCCAAGCGGTGTGAATTCCGATGACGGAAGCATTGCAAACGGCTGCTTCAGACCGCATAGAACGTATGTCCTTGCAGCTCTGAAAAAGTGCTGCACCGTGCCGTCCGCTCGTGATGTTCACGGGGATATTGAGCTGTTGGATATCGGTGTTACAGAGGATTGTTTTGAACAATATACGGCTTTGCTGTCGGATAAGTCGTTCTCAAAATGTCTTGCAAGACGCTATCCCACTTGCCACAAGGGTAACTTCGGACGAATGCTGAATATCGCAGGCAGCCTTTCATACTGCGGTGCGGCGGCAATGAGTACTCGTGCGGCACTGCGCAGCGGAGTGGGACTATGCACGCTTGCGGCTCCTGTTTCGGTGGTTAAGGCTTTGTGTGCAGGCGTTCAGGAAAGCACTTTTCTGCCGCTTGCGGAAACAACGGACGGATTTGCGGACTATACAGACGCTGCCGAAAATGCAATTGGTGAAATTCTTCCGAAAATGACAGCGGTAAGCGTCGGCTGCGGTATGGGTAATAATGAAAACACACGGCAGTATACGGAATTTGTGATAAAAAATGCCTCTTGTCCCGTAATAATTGACGCAGATGGAATAAATTCTATTTCGGATAATATAAATGTATTGAGGGAAAGGACAGGCACGACTATACTCACGCCCCACCCACTGGAGTTCAGCAGAATGTGCGGTATCCCGATATCGGAAATTCAGAACAACCGTATAGACACTGCAAAGAACTTTGCGAAAGAATACGGCGTTATCCTTGTTCTTAAAGGCTCGGAAACTATCACAACGGACGGCGAGAGCGTTTTCGTGAATACATCGGGTAATCCTGCACTTGCGAAGGGCGGCAGCGGCGATGTGCTGTGCGGAATTATTGCGGCACTTGCGGCACAGGGACAAAATCCGCTGTATGCTGCGGCTTGCGGTGTATATGTTCACGGTGCTTGCGCTGACGCTGCGGCAAGCGAGATGGAACAGTCGTGCGTACTGGCAGGCGACATTATAGCAAAGCTGCCGCAGGTTTTAAAGCAGCAGGGCGACAATGACGATGATGACGGTATATCCAGACTGCTGGAAGAGGGCTTTGTAAGCTGACAAGACTGAATTGCCTGTCATTCCTCAAATACTTTATGGAGGAATGAAATTGAAGAAGATCATGAGAAAAACGGCAGCTCTGGCTGCGCTTGGTATGGCGGTGACGCTTGCAGGGTGCAGTATGAAGCTGCCGTTTACGGGAAAGAAACCTGATATTGATACAAGCTATACAGTTTGCGCAGATATTCAGTGCGGACGGTTAAACGCAAAAGCTGATGTTACAAGAGCAGGTGCGCAGGACTGGCGGTTTGAGTTCACAGAACCGAAGCAGCTTTGCGGAGTAGTGATGTCTTATGGCAAGAGCGGACTTGTGGCAGAACTGGGTGGCTTGTCGTTTATGGCTGACGATAATCCGCAGTATGCTATGCTGCCTGAAATTATAAGCTGTTCCATTGACGGATTGGCAGGACTTGCTTCGGACAGCTTTGCAGATGACAATGGCGCTCTTACCTCTGAAATTGAGTTTTATGGTAAGAGAGTGACGGTAACTCTTGATGAAAGCACAGGTAATCTTATTTCGCTCAGCTGTCCGCATTATCAGCTTGCTGTGAACTTCTCGGAACAGAAGCCGTATTCTTCGGGACTTCCTGACGATGGCGGTCTGATTGCTTCTGAATAACGCACTGATGTGAGTGCTGCCGTGAAATACAGCTTGTGATGTGCGATTGCGGCGTTAGGCTGAGGAGCGTCGCGTCAAATTTATAACTTAGGCAAGATGTCCCCAAGCCTGCGAACCGAACTTAGTAGTGCTGA
>CAZTRH010000135.1:0-2589 GCA_964616605.1 uncultured Ruminococcus sp. | reverse complement strand
GAATTATATCCCAACCAGTAGATTTTACCATAAAACAAGCAAGTAGAGGACGGGGTTATCTGCTATTTGTTTTTGTAAGCTTCATAAATAATAATACAAGCCGCACAATCTCGTGCGGCTTGTATTTTATCGGGATTTGTACACGGTCTGTTTTTGACTCGGTTGTACAGTTTGTATCGAGTTTGGTATATACTCGATGATGTCGGACAAGTTGCAACTTAAGGACTCGCATATCTTATCCAGTTGGTCTAAGCTCACTCGGTCTGTGACATCGTGATACAGGTCGTTAATTGTATTGGGCCGTATCCCTGTCGCTCTGGCGAGTTCAGATTGTGTTATCCGCAAGTCGCCCAACTTGCGGCTTAGGCACATCCTAATCATTATAGCACCCCACTTAAATTATATCACCATTTTTATAAGTTACGTGGGAAATGATATAAAATATCAATAATTGATATAATTATATGCTAGGTCATGTTGCACCCTACGATTATGCTTATATATAAAAATCACGATGGCATTGTATCCAAACCATCGTGATTTTATGGTGCCGGTGGTGGGGGTCGAACCCACACGCTGTTGCCAGCAACGGATTTTGAGTCCGTCTCGTCTGCCAATTCCAACACACCGGCGAAATTATTTAAATATTACTAGAATATTATATCACATAAACTCTGAATTGTCAAGTCCTATTTTTCAAAGATTTTTAGCCAGCACCGCATAACAATAACTGTCCTGCGATGCGTCAGAGTTTTACAAAAAGCGGCTGATTGTTTGCGTTACGTCGTCAGCCGCCGATTGTTATGTACTGCGTTAAGGGCGGTTAATCGTGCGGTGCGGTCTTAAGGTAATCAGCACGAAGCTGACCGCAGGCGGCGTTGAGTTCCGCACCAAACTCACGCCGTTTAGTGGCTACAACTCCGTTCTCTTTGAGAACTGCGCAGAATTGCGAAATAGTATCAGCTGAACTCTGTCTGAAATTGCTGTCGGTGTTGTTGTACGGAATGAGATTTACATAGAAATTGCGGCTGCCGATAAGTCCGGCAAGTCGGCGTGCGTTTTCCGCAGAATCGTTTATGCCCTGCAGCATTACATATTCGAGGGTTACACGGTGGTTTGTTTTTTGGGAATAGTATTCGGCGGCGGCAATTACTTCTTCAATCGGGTATTTTTTATTTATCGGCATAAGCCTGCTGCGAAGCTCGTTATCGGGAGCGTGAAGGCTTATTGCAAGATTACACGGTCTTTCCGAATCGGCATATTCGTATATTTTCGGCACAAGCCCACACGTTGACGCGGTAACACGGCGTTTTGGCACGGCAAGTCCCTTATCCTCGGTAATAATCTCGCAGAAATCACGAACAGCGTCAAAATTGTCGAACGGCTCGCCTATTCCCATTACGGAAACGCCATCAATACGGCAGTTCATTTCTTTTGAGATAGCAAGAACCTGTGCGGCAATTTCTGCTGTGGTGAGGTTTCTTCTTTTTTTTAGCAGTCCGCTCTGGCAGAATGCGCATCCCATATTGCAGCCGACCTGCGTTGAAACGCAGACGCAGTTGCCGAAAAGCTGGCGCATAAGCACAGTTTCGACAAACTCACCGTCATCAAGCTCAAGCAGCAGCTTTGCGGCGGTTTCGCCTGTGCGCTTTTCAATTACACGCGGAAGCGAGAAATCGAAATCGCTTTTCAGACGGGCGATAATTCTGTCGGCAAAACCGAAGCTGTCAAAGCTGCTGACATTGGTTTTATAAACGGCATTGTAGATGATGCCTGCTTTGGCAGGGTTCTCGCCTATATCGGAAAAATATTTTTCAAGCTGTTTTAATGTCAGACCATAAAAATTCATAATAAAATCCTCTTGTGTAAGTTAAACAGCGGTATTATCAAATTTAGCCGCTCTTAATATTTTAACACACAAGAAATCAAATGTCAATAAAAAATAACACAATAAAGCAGAAATTGAAAACTTCGGATATGATGAACGGTGTAGGTTTAAATCTGATTATTATCAGTGATGAAGCTGTGCTTCGCAGCTGTTCGACCGCTGATTGTTCTTTTTCGATAGGGATTGCTCCTTTCATATTGAATTTTGTGGGTTTATGTGGTATAATCTTTTTATAATTTTCAGTCAAAGGAATCATACAATGTTAAAAAGGAAAAATGCTATGGATATTCCAAACAACAGTTTAACAGAAATAATCAAAGATATCGTTGCATTATGCGAGGAACTTACACAAGAGTATGGTTCGAGTGCATCTTGGTTTTTAGCGCCCGCCTCCCTACTTGAAATAAGTGAATGGGAAAGAGAAAACGAAACGAACATTCCAGAATCATATAAAGAATGGCTGATGTTTTCAAACGGTGCACAAATAATCAACAGCACAGCACGTTTTTGGTGTTTGAAACAAATCTGTATAGATAATGAATACATTCCCAACGATTACATTGCAATAGGTGAACTTATTGGCGACGGAGAATTATTGTGCTTTTCCAAATCTACAGCAAGATTTATAAGATATAATCACGGAAAAACCATAGAATATCAGAATTTCAAGGAAATACTAAATCTTATCTTAAATATAATAT
>CAZTRH010000134.1:0-2625 GCA_964616605.1 uncultured Ruminococcus sp. | reverse complement strand
TTACGTCCTGTTTCTAAGGGCGTTTTTTTGTGCTATATGTAGCACAAATTCTTCAGAACTGAAAAAAATCCCTCTCGGTTTCAGGAGGGATTTTGATATATGTAGCACAATTATCTTCTGTGCTTTGGTTTTTGGATAATATCTTTCTGTTGGCTTTGTGGTTGCTGTTTTTGCTGAGTATTTTTCTGAGGAATTGTATTTATTCCTTGAGTGAAGCCCTTAGTTAGTTGCTTATATTTAAAGAATAACAGCTGACTCTTTTTAAGCTGATTTGACAGTTCAGAGCTTTCTTTTTTCAAATTTGAAATCTCTTTATCTTTTTCATTTAGCATTTCACTTTGCTTTGAAATTTCTTTTTCATATTCGCTTAGTTTGTTGTTAAGTTCTTCTATTTTCCGTTTGTTTCGTGTACTGATGTCATCAAAAAATCGAGTAAGACGCTGAAATAATGAAGAAATGGCTTGCCTGAATGTTGGTCGGGAGCGTGCTAATACCAAATTGTTATCGGCAAACTTAGGCTCGATTTTGTCAAATTTTACAATTTTAACGTTATTATTAAGATTTGTATAAGTTGGACGCTGAAACAATATTTCTTCTTTTTCTGTTATCGGTTTATTCTCTTCGGTTAGAGGAGTTCGACTGATATATAAAACACCTTGTGTACTGTGACCTAAAGTGAAGTCTGGTTTGTTTTTATCTCTTGAGAATATAGAAAGTCCAAAATACTGTTCTCTATGATATCTATCTTTTTGTATGATAAAATAAACATTTTGATGGTTGGAATTTTCCCATTTAAAAATATAATCACCACTGAGTTTTGAAATAGGATTTGCATTTTGGTTAAATTTATATACTTGTTTTAAGTCGTTAAGATATGTTTGCAGTTCAAGAACACATTTAATTCTATCTTTTACGCCTTCTGTAATATAGTTTTTACTTTTATTGAGTATATCATCTCCTATTTCTTGATTTAGTATCTGTTTAAAAAAATATTTTCTGCTTATATTGGGTGCAATTATATCATTCAGCTTATGAATTCCACATAAGTGATGAAAGCTGTATTCATCAAATTGAAGAATAATTTCTGTGCTTTTTTTCTTAGCTGCTACAACAAATTTATATTCATATGTCATTAATTTAGAAAATGCTAATGCCGTATTATATATATCATTTTCCATAATTTCCTCCTATGAAAAAAGGCTCTGAAAACAGAGCCTTTGCATATTTTTTCTTCGATATAAAAATATCTAGCCAATTTGTGGTCTCCTATGCAAACCCCACAATCAGAGCTCCACAGATATACGCATATTGGCACGCATACCTACTTCATCACTCAGCGTACAATCATTTGTTGCACGCTCGACAACTAGCGTTGTCTGCAAAATAGTGATATCACCATTTCCTAAATACATTATACTCCACATTTCCGATTTTGTCAACCCCTTGGAAAAAGTTTTCTTCAGAGCTGAAAAAAATGTGCTGCATATAGCACAACATACAAATAAAATAATCACGTTGCAGAAGTTCCGTGTTTTTAAAAAATTTAAAGGGGTAACGCCTTGCCGTAGCGAAGGTCGCACCCCTTAGTGACTGATTTTATCGTTGTTCGCCAACTATGCCGTCCCACAAGTACGGCTTCATCTCAGGTTTTATCGTTGCCTGCCAACTATGACGTTCCACAAGTACGTCTTCAATATCGAATTTTTGTCGTGTCAGTCCACGTTAGCAACTTATAGTTGTTTTATCAACATTATACTCCACATTTCCGATTTTGTCAACCCCTTGGAAAAAATTTTCTTCAAAGCTGAAAAGAAAAAACTCCAAATCCTCACGCTTATGCCCTTGCAAAGTTGCAATTAACCCACGCCTGATAGTAGCTGTCCATAGTGCTTGGAGCGTTGTACAGAGCCGTCAGAAGATACGCCCGAATGTTGCGTATGTTGCTAGTGTTCCGCTGCATCGCAGTCAGAACGTAGTCGATATGCTCGTCTGTGAGTTTTAGGAATCTGCTCTTAACAAGCTGCTGCGGCATATCATCGCCGTTTATGCGGACGGACTTCTTGCGTGAGCAAACTGTGTCTGTCATAATGCTCAGCAGCTCATCGATGCGTTTTTTGTCGGACTTGTTCTGTTCGCAGATTGCGTCATAGCAAATATTTTCTTTCAGTAATTGCAGATATTCTTCACGCTGCTTCTGTGTGTTATTTTCTGTCATATCATATCTGCTAAATTCTTCCAGTGATACTCCCTGATTACTGTAAGACTGATAGATTTGATTTCCTTTAGGTTTATTATCTTTAGTTTTATTAAAGAGCAGTTCCGCCCTTTTGTCGGAACAAGCTCTGACCTTTTGGCGGAACTTGCTCGGACGTTCGGGAGCAACAGCGTTGTTATTGGGATTTTCGTGAATCGTTGCAGTCTGAGCATTATTCTCAGTGGCTGCGGATTGGCGTTTGCATACAAATCTCTTTGCGGTAGTAGGCTTGATTTTAGCAATAGCAGCTTCACCGTCTGCAATAAGACTCTCGATAAGTGCGATATCCTCGACTATGTAAAAGCAGCGTCTTGCAGGCATTCCACGCAGCTCACAGCGGATTAGTCCTACCTTAACGAGAGCGTTCAGAC
>CAZTRH010000133.1:0-2629 GCA_964616605.1 uncultured Ruminococcus sp. | reverse complement strand
ATCGCCGTGCGGAAGTCAGAATGCTTTTGGAAGATAAACGTGAGGATTACACGGAAGATGATGGAAAAAAGGATAAAACAATCATTTGCGTTCAGATGTGTGCAAAACTTGTGGCTTTGTATGCTCCAGCAGCAGTTCTTGGCGCTATATCAACAGTTTCTATCCTTAGCGGCTATAACATTATGAAGAAACGAAACGCTGCACTTGCTGCGGCTTATGCAGCAGTCGATAAGGGTTTCAGGGAATATCGCAGACGTGTGGCGGAAAAGCTTGGCGAAGAGGAAGAAAAGGCTCTTAGGTATAATATTCGTGCCGAAGAAATTATTAAGACCTCCGAAGAAAACACTACATTGGCAGGGTCAACAGTGAACGCAGTCGGAGCTGAAATCGGCTATTCACCATACGCAGCTTTGTTTGATGAGGGTTCTCCGTATTGGGAGAAAAATGCCGACTACAATCTTCATTTCCTAAGAATGGAACAAAATTACGCTAACGACAGACTTAAAGCGCGCGGATATTTATTTCTGAACGAGGTTTATGAGCGACTTGGTATTCCCGCAACAAAGGCGGGTCAGATTGTTGGTTGGGTTTATGACCTGAATAATCCTCAAAGTGACAACTATGTTGATTTCGGAATTTATAATGACGATGATGCACACAGATTGTTTATCAATGGTGACGAGCGTTCGGTATTGCTTGATTTTAACGTTCAAGGAAATATCCTTGATTTAATATGAGGAGGTTCAAATGGGAAAAACTGAAAAGATAGTGGCATTGGCAGCAAGCTTCACAATGCTTGGGGTTACAATTCTGCCGAATTTTTTTACAGAAAAACCAGCAGCTATTCAACAAGAAATAGAGAGTAAGGAGTATACATACGAAACTAAGGAAGTTGTTGACGAGTCTGATATTACCCCGAAAAAATCGGAAGTTGTCCCACAGGGACATATGTTGCAATCGACATTATATTCTGAAGAAGATATCAAACTCATTGCTCTCGTAACTATTGCAGAGGCAGAGGGCGAGGACAATATGGGAAAACGCCTTGTTATCGACACAATTCTTAATCGAGTTGACAACGAGAACTTTCCTGATACATTGTACGACGTTATTTATCAGAGATACCATTTTTCATGCGTCTGGAACGGCAGAATGGATAGATGTTCTGTTAATGCCGAGGTCTGCGATTTGGTGCGCAGCGAACTATCAGAACGTACAAACAGTGAAGTCCTTTTCTTTCAAGGCGGCGGGTACAGTAAGTACGGCAAGCCGCTTTTTAAGGTGGGAAATCATTATTTTTCAGGTTGGGAGGAGTGATATCATGAAGGGCTTACGGGTTATTGTATCCTGTGCATTGGCGGCAGTTTCGGGTTTGTTCCTTGCGAGCGGTTTTGCGGTACTTAGCGGAGGAAATAAACAATGGACATGATAAGTAATTTTATAGAACATCTTGATTATCTGCTGGACACAAAAAGAAAGCGGCATATTATGGGTGGTTTGTTATTGAGTATGTCGCTCTTATTCGGTGGAGCGGCGGTAACAGTTATGACGATTAAGGAGGATAACACAATATGAACAAAGCAACCGTACTTGCGGGATTTTTGGCAGGGATTGTAATAGGCACGGCAGCAGGTTTTCTGCTTTCAAAGAAAAAGTATGAAATGTTTGCACAAGCTGAAATTGATTCTGTAAAGCAAAGATTTGCTGAAAGAAAGCCTATGACAAATGATAAAGATATTTCGCCCGTCGAAAACGATGCCAACAGCATAAAACAACAGGCGAATATTATAAAGGAATACTCCGATTATGATGAGGACGAGGCGGAAGAGTATGAATGATTTGGTTTTGCAGCTCCAGCAAAAATGTGCGCGCGAATTTGAGACCTTTAAGCAAAGGCTAATGCAATCGGAGAACGTTGAAACAGTATTGGAACAAGCTTGGGCTTATAGTATTATTCAAAACATTGTTCTTGTTATTGACGAGTGCGATATAGACGAAAAGTATGTACAAGCTTTGCTTGTGCTCGATGAGCCGCTGCGCAGAGTTTATGACGAATATATTGAAACAGAATCAGTTCCAATGCAGCATATTTACGAATGTGTAATAAATGCGGCGAAAAACGGTTTGGGTAATGCGAAGGAGAAAGGAGGCTAAATGCGAACTGATATTTCTGAGCGTTACTTTCGATGGCTGTGTGACATAACAGAACTTACGGGGTATTCAGAACTTTTATCGCTGCTGCACGATACCCCGTTTGTTTATATCATTCCTATGGATAAAAACCGTGAAAGTGACGGGCTAAGCCTGCGTTGGCGTTTTTTATGCGAAAATAGCATTAACCGTCGTGCTTACTTTAGCCAATTTCCATCTAACGAATGCAGTGTGCTGGAAATGATGATAGCGCTTGCTTTGCGAATGGAGGAAATAACGGGCGACTGCGCAGAAAATTGGTTCTGTATTATGTTAGAAAGCCTTGGTTTGTTCAATATGACAAACGAATGCTTTGATAAAAATAATGCCGTTATAATTCTCGAAAACTTTCTCGAACGAAAATTCAGACGCAACGGCAAAGGCAGTTTGTTCACGGTTACAAAGAGCAGAGCCGATATGCGTGCAACCGAAATATGGT
>CAZTRH010000132.1:0-2913 GCA_964616605.1 uncultured Ruminococcus sp. | reverse complement strand
AATCTTTCGGGAAACGGCGGTCTGTTCGGCACAGTAGCAGCGGCGACAATCAAGAATATTGTGATTGACGGAGCGAGCATTTCAGCGGTAGAGAGCGAAAATGTCGGCATTATCTGCAACGAGGTTGCTAGTTATTCTTTTCTGTCGAGCAATGGTTCGGAACACTTCGCAACAGGCAATTCCAAGATAACAGGCTGCACGGTTAAGAACAGCAAAATAATTGCTGAAAACGCTGAAAGCATCGGTGGCATCTGCGGTTACGGGGGTATTATTTCCGACTGCTATGTAAACAGCTTAACCATAAGCGGCGGCAAGAACACAGGCGGTATCGTGGGCAACGCCTGCACGGTGACCGGGTGTCTTGCAAACAGCATTTCCGTCAGCGGAACACCGCTGTCAGCAGGCGGCATTGCAGGCACAGCATACGGCGTTAAGCTGTATGACTATGGGGACAACAGCCACTATTCGGGCGGCAGCATAACAGGCTGCGGAGTGCGGACGTTCTCGGCAAGAGCAGCTAACAGCGGCGGCATTGTTGGAACGGCAACAGCCGACAGCAGCTACGCATATATAAAGAGCTGCTATGCTGCCAACATCTATCTCAACGGAACAAATATCGGCGGAATTGCAGGAGCAGACGGAGATAAAACCGCCCATCGCATAGCCTACTGTCTTGTGGATAATGCAAACGGGTATGCGGCAGTGGGCGGCGACAATGTGCGTTCGCTTACGAAAACAATGGTGCTGTCCGTGCCTGCCGATACAGGGCTTACAGTCGAGGGAGTGCTGTCGGTGCTTAACGCTGAGGGCAGTAACTATAGCTTGTGGCAGATTAACAAATCCGTAAACAAGGGATATCCGTATCCGCTTAATTTAGATAAAATTGCTTGACACAATTGCCATTAAGGTGTATAATAACTGCATACTATCCCAATGAGCAGCAATGGAACAGTGATTTCAGAGCAAGAAGGAAATGACTATGATGTGCGTAAATTGCGGTGCTAATGCCGAATATGGATTTACAACAAGTGTAACAGATTTGGGCAATTGCCTTGTAATCGTCAGAAATGTTATATATTAAAGCGGAGAATGCCAATGTTCTCCGCTTTTGTTTTTTTCAAAATTAAATTGTGCTGCATATAGCACAAACGAAAGGAGTTTTTTATGTTCAACAGGTCTATTATTATGGGCAGATTATGCTCTAATCCCGAACTCAGAACCACACCAAACGGATAATCTGTGGCAATTTTCCGTGTAGCGGTTGAGCGTTCTTATCGTCCGAAAGAGGGCGAACGTGAAACTTACTTCTTCAACATCAGTGCTTGGGGAAGCCGTGCAGAGTTCGTGTGCAAGTATTTCAGCAAGGGCAGTATGATAATGCTTGAGGGCGAAAGACAGCAGCGGCGATACACTGACAAAGACGGAAAGCCTGCTGTTTGGGACGAAATTGTAGCCGATATTATCAGCTTTACGGGCGAAAGAGCCAAATCTTCCGAAACAGACAACCAGTCTGATACGGATATCCCTGAAGAAGCATATACCCCACCTGAACTTCCCGATGATATGGGGGATAGTCTTGACGATTATCCGTTCTGAAAAATATTTTTGAAATTCCCCAAAAAAATATTGACTTTATGGTGCTAATGTGGTAAACTATATATAGGAGGTAACAATGGCAAAACAAACCCGTGCAGAGCGTGAACAGGAAGTCAGAGAACAGTATAAGGCTGTAACTGACAAACTTTTTTCTGACAGACAGGCGTTTAAAGATTTTCTCACATTTTCAGGAAAACATTTTAAAATCCCGTCCGACCACGCTATGATGATTTTCCACGTCAACCCTGCCGCAGAAATGCTAACAGATTATGATACGTGGCAGCAGCTAGGCAGACAAGTTGAACGTGGTCAGAAATCAATTGCAGCATTTGAAAATGGTAAGCTGCGGCACTACTTCGATATTTCACAGACTGTAGGTCGAGAAATCAAACCTCGTTGGACTTTGGATAAGCAGACAGCAACAGAGCTTTGTTCAGAGATATCTAAAAACGAGGGGAAAACGCTCAGCAGCGTGACAGCGTGTGTGGACTTTCTTTCGGATAGGCAAACCTATGCAAACGTGACAAATCTTGCTGAAGAACTTAATATTCCAATTGAAAAGCGAAAAGATTTTGCAAAATCTACTGCGACAATGGTTCGGGCAATAACAGCGGCAAGATGTGGTTATGAAAGCAAATTCACCTACAAGGGCAATCCGCTTGACCTGTCGGCATTGGATATGCTGAAAAACAAAAATCAGCTTGAAAGGCTGACGGATTTTGTACAGACTAATGCGAAAGCGGTTCTGCTTTCGATTGAAAAAACAGTGAATGACATTCAGAGGAGGAATAGTTATGAACGAGAACAAGATAGTAGATGGCATTCTTCAGATATGGTGCGAGGAGGACAACAAGTACTACCCCGAAATAATCGAGGAGGACGGGAGGACATACAAGCTAGACCCTCAGACGTTCGTGTATCTGGAACAGCTGTCGCTGGGACTGACGGACGAGGAAGAGGAGCTGATGAGCAAGCCGATAGGCTACTACGGACGGAAGTGGCAGGAGTTTATGGAGCAGAACCACCCATACGACATAACGGGACTTCGGGGGAGAATGCTTTGGGAGCTGATACCCCGTCAGATAGACAAGGAAGCCGAGGAAATGGCGTGGAACTTGGAGCAGGAATACGCACGGAACAATCCACGTCCGACAACGTTCCTCGAAATAGCACAGTGGGAGAAGATGAAGCAGCTGGAAGTAAGTCACAGAGTGATGACGGAATTAGTCTTGCAGCGAAGAGGATAAACAACGAAACGGCAGAAGCTGAAAAGGCTTCTGCCGTTAGTGTTTCTGAGAGCATTGATGAAGCACAAAA
>CAZTRH010000131.1:0-2918 GCA_964616605.1 uncultured Ruminococcus sp. | reverse complement strand
AACATATTTTCTTAAGTATGTCAAGCTGTTGAGGAGTTATTTAACCACATTTGTGCTTTTCATTCTGTATTCCGTAACACCCGTAATTGTTTCGCCGTCTACTTGCAGCGGAGTGGGGCTGTCGAATTTCACCGTGATGTCGTGACCCTTAATCACTTCAACCATATTTTTCTGCTTGACGTGTTCACCTTTAAAAATTGACGGGAACAGTATAAGTGTTCTGAATTTTCCCTTTCCGTGCATCACAACGCAGGTTATAGAGCGTTCCTCGTTCAGTCTGTCCTGTTCGGGAGCGACAAACATTCCACCGCCGTAATATCTGCCGTTCATCGTTGGCGCAATCCACACTTTCTTAAAGCGGTATTCACGTCCATCTGCAATAACAACGGCATTGCGGGGTTTGAACTTAAACAGCAATCCCTTAATGGCAATAGAGGTGTAATTGACTTTCTTTGCAGCCATTGCACGCAGCCTGTCGCCTTCCTCGCAGCAATATCCGTCAATTCCAAATCCAACACCGTTGAGGATTTTGTATTCTTTGCCGTTTATGTATGCAACGGGAAGTTTTTTGATATACGGATTGAGCAAAACAACACCCTCGTCCCCTATATCAGTCGCAAAATCGTTGCCAAGACCCGAACTGTAATAATAAATATCACGCTCGAACGGGAACTCACCCTCATACGAATTGATGAAATTGCTGATTGTTCCATCGCCGCCGCAGATAATTACCTTGTCATCATCAGAAATCGAACTGAAAAACGAATTGAAATCCGTTCCTGTGATATCTCTGAAATCAATTTCTTCATCAAGAATATTTTTAAGCCGCTCGGCACGATCTTTTCCATATCCATTGCAGGAAATGGGATTATATAAAGCAATCGTCACTTTAACTCCTCCTTGGTATCTGAAATATAATCTGAAATCATAGTCTGTATATCCTGCGCAAGCTCCGTGGATTTTCTTCCGGCAGGACTTACAACATCGATAACATCAAACCGCACCCTTGTGCTTCTGAACGGCATACGCCGCTTTGCCTTATCTGTTCCCATAATAGCGCACACCACTATTGGGCATTGCGTCTGTATGGCAGTGCGAAAGCTTCCTGCGTGAAACTTTCCCACTTTACCATCACGGCTTCTGTGTCCTTCGGGATAAACGCCTATTGAGCAGACGCCACGTCTTATGTAATCTTCAGCCTGTTCAACGGCAGACTTTCCACCCTTTGACGATTTGCGGTCAATCGGAATATAGCAGCACCTTGTGATATAGCCCTTTACGATGGGAATGCGGAACAGTTCTTCCTTTGCGATAAAGGCAATATGCCGTTTTCCAAGCGCCAGACACTGCACCATGTTGTCAAGGTTTGAAAGGTGGTTTGACACCAGCAGAAACGGCTCGTCCGGCAGCTTTTCAAGACCGCTTGTCTTAACTTTGAGCCGTGCGCCCTCACAGATATAAGCATAACCCAGATTAAGCAGCCGCTGATACAACGCTGACGGCTCGGAATACACGCGTTTTCTCACAAACAGCGAAATAATCCACAACACAAACCACAGCAGCACGGAAAAAGCCGCCGCAAACCCCAGCCAGTACAGCGCAATCCATGCCCAACATTCCGTAAAAAAGCACACCGCCGCAGCCGCAGCAAGACTGAGTATAAAACTTATCCCGATAGGCTTCATAACCACCGCACCTTCCCACAACAACCCTGTTTACCAAAAACGCTGCACGCCTTTTTCATGCGTACAGCGTCAATATCATTTCTTCATACTATCCAGAGAAGTAATTATTTCGGTGAGATTTGTAAGGCTGTTCGTTATTTCGTGGCTTGAACGCTCCATTGTTGTCGCAAGCTTCTGAACCTCGCCTGCTACAATAGCAAATCCCTTTCCTGCCGCACCTGCGTGAGCCGCTTCAATAGACGCATTGATACCAAGCATTTTCTGATTCATGCTGACTTTAGCAAGCTTCCTGTTTGCTTCGTTTACAATGTTAATCTCGTTTGCAGCCTCGTCAATTCCCACAAGCAGCGAACCCAGAATATTGTTGTTCACCGACTCGGCATAACTCGAACGCACAAACATATTGATAACATCGCCCAGCAGCTTTGCAGAATGCTCAATCTGCTTCTTGGTTCTGACGTTTACCTTATGTAAAGCCTCTATGTATTTGTCGGGGTCAATCTTAAGTTCAACAGCTGTCTGTCTGAATGCGTCCTCGTCAGGTTCTTCGGGGAGTACCTGTCCGCCGATAACGCTTCCCAGAACGGTTCCATCATTGAGCGTAATCGGAATGCCGAAATCCACAAGACCTGCGTGACAGTTGTAAACGCCCTTTCCCTCACGGTCGCACTTTTCGCAGCGGCGGCAGCCTTCCTCGCTGCCACGGGTAAGGTCAATACAGAACTCCGTGAAGTTATAGCAGCGGCTGATGTATTTTCCGTCAGCTCCGACAGCAACCGTAGCAAGACCTGTACTCTTCGCCCAATTGCTCATAATCTGCTCAAACTTCTCCATATCGCAAAAATCCTGAATTTTCACCATAACAATCACCTCAAGATAAAAAATTTACAGCCAAAGTCATAAGACAAGCACACCATAACAAAACGCACAAACTATAAAGCAAAACGGCATAATCTAAAACATTACAGCCGTTTTTCGTCAAGTTGCCCTAACCTTAAGTTTAATTATACATTTTTTTGATAAAAAAGTCAATAGTATTTCAGCCAAAATTTCAATTATTATTTTGAATAATATGACAAATCAATTTGGAGTTCAAGGAACGAAACTGTACGGCACTATAAAAACCACTTGACAATATGGTTTAGTTGTGTTACAATTCAATTATAAACTATAACTTGGGCAAGATGTCCCCAAGCCTGCGAACCGAACTTATAGTGCTGAACGAAGTTCAGT
>CAZTRH010000130.1:0-2933 GCA_964616605.1 uncultured Ruminococcus sp. | reverse complement strand
GCCCCTCACAACGAGGGGCAGTACTTACATTATTCAAAAATAACAAGCAGCATAGTGTTGTTGAAATTCTTCGTCCCCATCTGCTCGCCAAGACAGGAAAAACCGATGAAATTCGGGAAAGACTCAGCAAGCAATTTCTGGTATTCGTCAATATAACCATTCTGCTCAAACAAAATCGTTCTTGCAACACAATGTAACATAAAAACAAGCGACGGATTTTCAATCTCGCCTTTGATTTCCTCGATGGTTTCACGGGTAATCCGCTTGTAATCGCCCTCTTTCATTACCATCATCTTTGTGCCTTCGTGAACTCGTGCATGGAATTTCAGACTTCCGTTTGAGCCTTCCTCATGCACAGCGGTAAGATAGCATTCGCCCTTTACACGTCTGCCCATCGGATAATGGGCAATATTCTGCGCTATTTCTTCCTTGGAAATTCCCAGTTCTTCCGCAAAAACCTCCACAGGCGTTTTATCGCCAAATCGCATTATAGTTCTTGTGAGATTGTTGGCTTTGGATACGGTAAACTCGTTTCCCGTAAGCGGCTCGTATATGTTTTCAGAGTGCAGATGAATTGCGCCGCTTTCGTTATGTATAAGCACAAATACGCAGCCGTCACGGTAAATCTCACCGTTAAGCGACACCAATCCCTCTCTCACAGAGCCTAAATTCTCGTCAACGCACGCAGCGCTGCCGCCGATCACCCGTATACCATGGCGCAGCAGAACGCTGTTCAAAGCCATAATCGCATATTCTTCGGCACGCTTTCTGGGAACGGTAAATTCCATGCACACAGTATTCTCCGTTACGCCAAGTTCATCGCAGCAGCGCTTCACGTTGTCCGCATAACTCAAAGCGTAGTTGTCAGCCTTTTCGATAACTCCTGCAGCGCACTTTACGCCATGCTCAATCGCCATCACATTCAATGCGTCATTCTCAACGCCGTATGTATTCCACGTTTTATACGAAGTGCAGCCTATACACACACTTTCGGGGAAAAGACTGTAAAGAATGCGTGAATATTCGGCAAACTTACCCTCTCCCGAAAAGAAAAAAATCACTTTCGGCGAATTAAAATTCTTTACAGCTTCCATAACGCACAAACGTGCGTCGTCATTTTTTCCTCGTCCAAAAACGCTTTTTATCATAACAATCCCTCTGTAAACTCAAAGTAATCTGAATAATCAGTAAAATCAGTCACAAGAATATACTCTCTTTATCAATCTCTCAATAAAGTCATCTTCAGAGAGCGGTTTGTCGAAAATATAGCCCTGAACAATATCACAGCCCATCTCATTGACAAACTTAAGTTGTTCGTCTGTTTCAACGCCTTCAACGATTATAGTAAGTCCCAGACTCTTCGCAAGTCGTACAACGCCTTCAAACATAAGGCAGGACTTATCCTGTCTGTTTATCGGGGTATCGGGGATAAAACTCTTGTCGATTTTGAGAACGTCTATTGAAATGGATCTTAGCATTGCAAGAGAAGAATAACCCGTTCCGAAATCGTCAATAGACGTCTTGATGCCAAGTGCCCCCAGATCGTCCACAACGTTTTTCATAACATTGTGATTATGGAAATCCTCGCCCTCAGTAAGTTCCACTTCAATATATTCATGGGGAACATGGTACTTGTCGATAACATCTACAATCTCTTCTACAAGCTTGTTATTCGACAAGTGCCTTTTGGAGAAATTAACGGATATTTTTACAGGCTCTATTCCCCTTGCTATAAGGTTTGCAATAAACCTGCACACCTTATCCAGAACAAAGAAATCAAGTGCCGTAATACAGCCGTCCGCTTCAAGAATTGAAATAAAGCTGTTCGGCATCATAAAGCCGTCTTTGTTTCTCCAGCGCACCAAAGCTTCCGCACCGATAAGGCGGTGGGTCTTTACGCACACTTTAGGCTGAAACATCGGGAAAAATTCGCCATCGCTGAGTGCTTTATAGAACTTCGACAGAACGTTCTTGCGCTCGATAAGCTCACTGCCAAGGCTGGGGTCGTAGTATTCAAACTGCTCCCTGTCGTCACGGGTGTGCTGATACGCAGTGGAAATCTGCATCATAATCTCGCCCGAATCGTTGATATTCTCAAGCTTTGCAGCACCTACCGTCGCACCGAACATGAATGTAAGCTGCTCGCCGTTTGGAGCTTTGTATTTTACGACCATATTCTGGATAAGGTCGTAAAAATAGTCGCTGTGTTCATCAAGAATAAGCGCAACGAAATTATCGCCGCCAAGCCTTGCAACTATTTCGTCCTTGCTGAGCGCATTTACGATAATTTTGCAATACTCGGCAAGTGCTTCATCACCCTCAACGTATGTAAGCTTCTTGTGAACGGACTTGAAATTCCTTATATTAAAGTACAGCGCCGTATAGCCGTTAATTTTTTTCTCACTGATGAGTTTTTCGGCAAAGCTCATAAAGGCTCCGGTATTGGGAATTTTCATCTCGTAATCATATACCAGAAGCTTGTTGCAAAGCAATTCCATTACCAGTCCCTGAAGCACATAAAAAAGCTGCCTCATCACATCTTCAAGGATTTTGCCGTTTTCCTCGGTTAATTTTTCGGTCAAAGAAAGGTTAAACCGCACCTCTCCACCGAAAAACGGATACAAAAGGCTCTTGCCGTCTATGGCACACTCGCCCTCTTTGCAATACAGCACTTTCCCCTCGGGCAAATCATCAATAAACGGAAAACTTGAAGAAACAGTCAACCCATACTCGACTTTGCAAATATCAGCCGCTTGAAACAGCTCAGACACCGACTTTCTCGCAAGCTCTTCATACTCTTCAAAATTCTTGGGAGATGATACAAATGCAGCGGATATTTTGTCAAAAGTTTGTTGAACCACAGCACATGAAAGCAGTTCCATAAACTTCCCCCACTCCTTTCTCTGAATATATATTAAACATAAGTATATTTT
>CAZTRH010000129.1:0-3012 GCA_964616605.1 uncultured Ruminococcus sp. | reverse complement strand
TCTCGACATCATCGCGAACAAGTTGCTCCGGATTTTCGATGTAAGTGCCGCTTTCGGCATCGAAAATCAAATAGTCACTAACTTGCATCTTTGAAACCTCCTGAAAGTATATTTTTAAAAATGCGTTTAGTCGTTAATTGTTCGCTTCGTCCTCCTGCTTTTTACGGCGTTCCTCTTCGGTCCGCAGCAGGTAACTCAGCTGATCCTCAAACAATCCGTCAATCCTTCTTGCAATAAGTGTCACAACAATTGCAAACACCAACGACAAGCAATCGACAAGGAAAAAGCTTATTATTGATTCTATTCCCTCACCGAACAACAGGCTTACTGCCCACCGTCCGAGGATTGTTCCCAGAAACGCCGTCGCAGCAAACAACGCAGTCAGCAAGAAATTACCTCTTACTTTCTGCTTGCCGACAGCTTTAAACCAAAGCAATGCAACAAGCGCAAAACAGTTGCCGACACAGTAAACTATAAACTCCTGTGCCGTTGCACCCATCACAAGGCAAAAAGCAGCGCCTGACATAACCGCAGGTATTGCCGCCCACGCTCCCCATCTCATCATTACGACGCAAACCATCGCAACCATCGGAGAAAGGGAATAAAGCTCGCCCGGAAACCATTTTGACGCCGCAAGCGCAACAACAGCCTCAGCAACAACAGACAACACCGTAAGTATTGTAAGGTCGATGTTTCTATATTGATTGAATGAGATATTATTGTTCATTTATGCAACCCGATTTCCTAGCTCTTTTTTAGATTGTGAATATTTCTCGTCTGTCCTTTTCACAAAACGTGCAAAAAAACCGTCAGGATTTATTCGCACTATTCTTCTATTTTATACGAAACCGCCCATCAATTTCAAGTCCTATTTCAGAACTTTTATGGACAATTCGGACATATATATACTTTTCAGCAGTCCCGAAAATATCGGATAATTGCAATTTCCACAAAAACTCGTCAGATTTTTTGTTGATGTTTAACAAAAAACTTCTGAAGTTCTTGAAAAGCTCAGCCGCAAAATATATAATAAATAGGACAAAACATATCAAAATCAGCACTGAAAGGAAAAAACCACATGAAAGAAATTTATGTCAGCCCTACAGATCGCTTAAGCGACATTTTCAGCACTTGCGAACCATACACCCGTGTTATCCTCCCGGAAGGAACATTTCACGAGAAGCTCGAAATCAGCACGCCAAACCTCGAAATCGTCGGCGCAGGCTTCGAAAAAACGCTTATCGTAAACGGCGATTATGCAAAGAAAATTGCACCGGACGGCAGAGAGTTTAACACTTTCCGCACATACACGGTCGCCGTTACCGCCCCCAACGTCACAATCCGCAATCTGACGATCGAAAACAATGCACGCCGCCCCGAAGTTCTCGGTCAGGAAGTCGCTCTTACCGTATACGCTGACAATTTTCTTGCCGAATACGCCGCATTCATATCAACTCAGGATACGATTTTCTGCGGACCGCTCCCACATGACCTCATCAAGCGTTACAAAGGGTTCTTGTCCGACAATCTGCGTGCAAGCGGCTCTCAGAAGCAAGTCTTCAGACGCTGCCTTGTCGCAGGAACCGTAGATTTCATTTTCGGCTGTGGTGATACCCTTTTTGACGACTGTGAAATCCGCTCGCTCAACGATGCAAGAGGTCACGGCTATATAGCTGCGCCCTCGCATTCATACGAGCAGAACATCGGCACTGTTTTCAGCAACTGCCGCCTTACCTGTGAGGAAGGAGTTGCAGACGGCTCAATTTTCCTCGCGCGTCCGTGGAGAGATTACGGAAAAACAACATTCATCAACTGCGTTATGGGTGCGCACATAGTACCCGAAGGCTTCAACAAATGGGGCAACACCCATCGTGATGAAACCGCCCGTTTTGCGGAATATCCCACAAAACCCAATGGCAGAACCGAATGGAGCAAGCTGTTATCCGAAAGCGAAGCAAAGACGCTGCTTGATTATTTCAAATAACGCACTGTATCAATCCACTTTACGGAAAACGTTTTCAGTCCGTACCACTAGTATATCATAATAATCTGTTCTTTTCAACCTTATTTTTGAAAAATTGTTGATTTTGCATAAATTTTTATATTAATTTTTGTTATAAAAAAACTCGATTAAACCCTTACAAACACGGCAACGGCGCTGTTTTTTCAATATCAGACCAAAGGGAGCTTTTTAATGAACAATATTTCGTATATAGGAAAAAACCTTGTTACCTTGTCCACTCACACCCACTCTCATGAGGACTGGGAACTGGTATACTGCACAGGCGGAGAGGGAAAATTTTCTTTCGGGAAAGACACTCTCACATATTCAGAGGGGGATATTGTAATTATTCCTCCGAACATACCGCACCGCAACGAAAGCGAAAAGGGATTTACCAATATTCACGCCAACATCAGTGATGCAATACTGCATTTCAAAACCCCTACCGTAATAACAGATGACAGTGACAAACACATTTTGACGGCATTCACTGACGCTTGTTATTACTTTAACAGTAAGATGGAAAACCGCCAGCTGATTGTAGGCGCATTCGGAAACCTTATCGTAAACTATGTTATTGCATTCCGCAACGTTAAACCTCTGCGGAATGTCGTGGGAATTATCAAGAGTGATATAATGCAGAATATAACCAACTGTGATTACGAGCTTGATAAATTCTTAAAAACTATTCCGTTCAGCTATGATTATCTGCGAAAGCTTTTCAAAAGCGAAGTTGGCATGACTCCGCACAATTATCTTATAAGTCTGCGTATGCAGATGGCGGAAAAGCTTTTATGCTCCACTCACGGCGTAGAACAGAATATTTCTCAGATAGCATACATCTGTGGCTTTGCCGAACCGCTTTACTTTTCGAGGGTATTCAAGAAAAATTTCGGTTGTTCGCCGAAGAGTTATGCCGAAAAAATGAAAAATCAAGAAAAGAACGACTGCTAATACCGATAGTCTTACCTATTATAATATAATATCTTAAATAATAAATGGCATTAACT
>CAZTRH010000128.1:0-3068 GCA_964616605.1 uncultured Ruminococcus sp. | reverse complement strand
GCTTATGCACAGCGGTAGCGTTCGGTTTAAATCGGTAAAAAGAACACTCTGCATTTATTATATCATACTTGCCTTTTTTTGTCAATTATTATATTAAAAAACAAAAGCATTATGTATTAGACTGCTTTTGTGTTCCCAAAAAATTCAAAAACCTATTGACAAAATTAAAACTTGGTGTTATAATGAAAAAGCGGTGAGCAAGAGATTGCTGCACTGCTTTTCTTTAAACCGTTGAGGCGGAGATAACGGTAATGATGCCTTTACAGAGAGCCTGTGTTGCTGAGAGTCAGGTAAGAAACAAGTTGTCAAATGGACCGCTGAGGGCGCAGTCAAAGATATATCTTCCGTTTGCGGGATTGTTCGGCAGGTGTGCTGTCGGAAATTTCGGGTATGTTGAGTATTCTGCGACGTGTGGCATACGTTAGTTGTCGGGAGTGTGTCGGCACTCTGCTAAGTGTGCAGCTTTTGCTGCAAATCAAGGTGGCACCACGGATAGTGTATAGTAACTGTTCGTCCTTGACAAAAATACAGAATTATTGAGTTAATTCTGTATTTTGTCAGGGACGTTTTGTTTTACGGAACAAACAGGCTTCTCTGACAGAGCTCGGAGAAGCTTTTTATTATGCAAAAACTTCCCCGAAATTTAATTCAACGGAGGCAATGTTCGGAAACGAACAAATTTGCTGCCTGACGCTGACAAAACAAAAACATATGGACAAGGTTTCAGAATTTGAATACTCTGTCGGAAAGGATTAAATTATGGAAAACCCAATAAACGGAAAATACGGAATTTACGGAGGACAGTTTATTTCCGAAACGCTTATGAACGCAGTTATTGAGCTTGAAAAAGCATACAGCCATTACAAAAACGACTCCGATTTTAACAGGGAACTTACAGAGCTTTTCAATGATTATGCGAACCGTCCTTCACGCCTGTACTACGCCGAAAAGCTTACCGAAAAGCTTGGCGGCGCAAAGATTTATTTAAAGCGTGAGGATTTAAACCACACAGGCTCTCATAAGATAAACAATGTTCTGGGACAGGCGCTGCTTGCGAAGAAGATGGGAAAGACCCGTCTGCTTGCGGAAACGGGAGCGGGACAGCACGGAGTAGCGACCGCCACAGCGGCGGCTCTTATGGGAATGGAATGCGTTGTGTATATGGGCGAAGAGGATACAAAACGACAGGCGCTGAACGTTTACAGAATGAAGCTGCTGGGTGCGCAGGTTGTTCCCGTAAAGTCTGGTACGGCAACGCTCAAAGACGCCACTTCGGAAGCTATGCGAGAGTGGAGCGCGCGCATTGACGATACGCATTACTGCTTGGGTTCGGTTATGGGTCCGCACCCGTTTCCGATGATGGTGCGTGATTTTCAGTCGGTTATTTCCCGTGAAATCAAGCGGCAGATTATCGAAAAGGAAGGCAGACTTCCCGACGCAGTAATCGCTTGCGTTGGCGGCGGCTCTAACGCTATGGGCAGCTTCTACAATTTCATTGACGATAAAGATGTGCGGCTTATCGGTTGCGAGGCGGCAGGCAGAGGCATAGATACATTTGAAACCGCTGCAACGGTAAACACGGGCAGAGAGGGCATTTTCCACGGAATGAAATCGCTGTTCTGTCAGGACGAGTATGGTCAGATTGCTCCCGTGTATTCCATTTCCGCAGGACTGGATTACCCGGGCATTGGCCCCGAACACGCATATCTTCACAAAATCGGCAGAGCGGAATATGTCCCCGTTACCGATGATGAAGCGGTTGAAGCGTTTGAGATGCTTTCAAGGGTTGAGGGAATAATTCCTGCGATTGAGTCGGCACACGCTGTTGCTCACGCTGTGAAAATAGCGCCGACTATGGACAATGACAAGATTATTGTTATCACAATTTCAGGACGAGGCGACAAGGATTGTGCCGCTATCGCAAGATACAGAGGAGAAGAAATCTATGAGTAATATAAGAAAAGCATTTGAAAACGGCAAAGCGTTTATTCCGTTTATTACATGCGGCGATCCCGACCTTGAAACTACGGGCAAGATAATTCGTGAAGCTGTGAAAAACGGCGCAGACCTTCTGGAACTTGGCGTTCCTTTTTCCGACCCTACCGCCGAGGGCGCAGTAATACAAAGAGCAAACAAGCGTGCGCTGGAAAAAGGCGTTACTACGGATAAGATTTTCGATTTTCTGCGAGAATTGCGAAGTGAAATAACAATTCCGCTTGTGCTTATGACGTATGCAAATGTTGTGTTCAGCCATGGGACGGAGCGGTTTGTTCGCACTTGCGCTGAAACAGGGGTTGACGGAATAATAATTACTGACCTGCCGTTTGAGGAAAAAGGCGAGTTTCTGCCGTTCTGCACGCAATACGGAGTAGATTTGATTTCAATGATAGCTCCCACATCGAAAGACAGAATTTCGATGATAGCAAAGCAGGCAACAGGATTTGTTTACATAATGTCGGGTATCGGCGCAAGGGGAGTAAACGGCGCAGTTGCCGAAAACCTGCCTGAAATAGTAAGAACTATCCGAGAGAATACGGATATACCATGCGCTATCGGATTTGGTGAACCGACTGCCGAACAGGCGAAAGAGTTTGCCGCTGTTGCAGATGGAATAATTTCGGGTTCTGCGCTTGTTGAAGTAATAGAGAATGGCGGCGACGTTACAGCGAATGCAGGCGAGTATGTAAATTGCATGAAAAAAGCTGTTTGCTCATGAGCTGCCGGATAATTTAACCTGTAACAATCGGGACTACTGCTTTTTACAGACGCAGTAGTCCTGATTGAACGGGTATGATCAGAGTTTATGTTTGATATAACTTAGGCAAGATGTCCCCAAGCCTGCGAACCGAACTTAGTGGTGCTGAACGAAGTTCGATACGACCAGTGCCGAACTCGTTCGGTACGACCACGTTAAATGACGGGGCAAGCCCCTTATTGAATTGCCTGTTATTTATGATTTTTTTAAATGGTACTTGACAAATGCATCAAAAAGTAGTATAATATATAATGTTGTGGAAGCGTATCGAAGTGGTCATAACGGGACTGACTCGAAATCAGTTGTACCTCAC
>CAZTRH010000127.1:0-3075 GCA_964616605.1 uncultured Ruminococcus sp. | reverse complement strand
CCATAGGACTGTACGCTTCAATTGCAATTCCCTTGTGACGGCAATACGCTGTGACAGCTTCCTGCGACTCTCCGGGGCAAAGCTTTATCTGGTTTACCATCGGTGCGATTTCAGCAGTTTTCAAAAGCTCGTCAATGTGATGGCACCAGAAATTGCTGACACCGATAGCACGGATTTTTCCTGCTTTATACAGTTCCTCAAACGCTCTCCATGTTTCAGCGTTAGCCTGCTGCCAGCAGTCACGGTATTTCATAGGATTAGGCCAGTGAATAAGGAACAAGTCGAGATAATCCGTCCCCAGTTTTTCAAGCGAGTTATTGAACTCCCGCATTGCGTCCTCATAACTGTGAAAATCGTTTCTGAGCTTTGACGTGATAAACAGTTCATTACGGGGAACGCCGCATTTCTCTATTGCTTCGCCAACGCTCTCCTCGTTGTCATACCCTTCTGCCGTGTCTATATGTCGATAACCTGCTTCAATAGCGCACAGCACTGACTTCACCGCAACATCTCCATCGGGAGTCTGCCACGTTCCAAATCCCACACACGGGATTTCAACGCCATTTGATAACTTATAGCAATCAGTAAGTGATTTCATATTGAACCTCCGTAATTATTCTTTTTAAAGGCCGCACCGCACAATTAACGGCTGCGGTGCCGCCTTATTTTAATTGTATCACAATCCGCAGTTTTTTTCAAGTGCCGCCGCAAAATGCGATTGTTTCCCGAACAGCAGCTCATACTGCCGCTCGACACGCATTCTGGCTTCACGCCGAAAAAAAGATGGGGATTTTATTTCAACCACTGCCCCGAAACTCAGAAGCTGAATTAAAAGTTCTGTTTCGTCCTGCTTGTCATACCAGATCCGCACGGTGCATTTGCCTTTATCGGGATTATACAGACTGCGCTTTTCATAAGACGCAAACTCTGTCATAAAGCGTTCAATGCCGTTGCGTTCACTGCTTACCTCAACGGTGACAGGAACTGCGCAGCGCGTTTTTGCATGATACTTTTGCATATCCACTTCTTTTTCGTGAACCTTGTCCGTAACAACGAGCGATGTTATCCGTCCGAGGTTTACGGTAGCCTTGCAGACGGGGCGGTCTTTCGACTGCGAAAACAACACGCACAAAGCACGGAACTTGTCGTTCTTCGCTGAATATTCCAGCTTCAGCGGGAGGTATATTCCGTGTTTTTCGCCGCTCTTAGGCGCAGAAAACGAAATTTCAACATACCGCTTTTCCTTGATTGCGTGAACAAGCGCTCTGAAATTCTTTCGATAATCTTCGCTGCCGTAGTCGTCACCGTCAGAATATGCGTCAAACACACGGAACACCCCCGGACTGCACAGCGGCTTTATATCCGCAAGTTCGTCGGACAGCCTGCCGTAATTCTCATCATCGAAAAACAGCTTTATTCTGGGATCGCACAGTATTAACTTCAGCCAGCGCTTTTGCAAAAGTGTGAAAAACCTCGGCGGCTTGCTGTTCAGAGCGGAATACAATATCCCGTCAGAGTCACGCCGCAGCAAATTCCACATACTGTTCCCCGATTTATCCGGAAACAGCTTTTCGGGAATAAACAGCGAAGTATCCCAAAATCCTTTCTCGGAAATGATATCCACGGCTTCTTTCTCAGTAATCCGTCCACGGGAAAGGATTTCGGCGGTTATCCGAAAATAGGTGCCATAAATTTCCGAAAAAATATTCACTCTGCCGTCCCCCCTTCCTTTGAATACATCTCATACATTCGTTGAACGTCACGATTTAAACGGCTTTCGATTACCTTATCCTGACACTCAAACGACACTATCCGTCCAATAAAAGTCTTAACCCACGTCATCATTTCGTTCGGGTCGAACACATCGGCTGTGTATGTAAAAAGGTTTTCGCCTGTTTTTTCAACACTTCCCGAACGCTTTTCACGCAGAAGCCTGTTTAATATATGCGGTTCACGCTGTTCATCAGCATACACTGTGAATTTTACAATGCCGTCTGAGCAGCGTTTATCACGATTATCGCCGAAAGACACACCGAATGCGTGATGTTCGTTCTTCTGAAGCTTTTCAGCATAATAATCGAAATTATCGCACTGTTCGCCGTGCTTTACCGACTTTACGCAGTCCAGACGCAGCGAAAGAAAACGCTTGCTCTTAATCACATACATCACAACGTATCGTCTGCCGCTTGCCGCTGAAACAAGTATCCTGAGAGGTACGCCCCTCACCTCAATATCGCTTTTGCCGTTGCTGTTCGTCACATTGACCACACATTTTTTATTTATTGCGCTCACAAGGCTCAGCAATACCTCGTCCTCAAGCGTATGAACGATATAATTATGCTTATTCAGAAAACAATCGTTCTTTCGACCTGCGGATTTCATGATGCTGTTTCCGATAACCGAGAAAGGAGAGTTTTCCGAAAAGAAGCTGATTGCGTCCCATACGCCATCTATCACGTCCAAGCAATCGCAAGTATTATCTTCAGCCATAGAATACAAAATATTCCTGCCGTCCTTTTCGCTAGTAAACAGTCCCTCGTCTGTATACTCGCGAAGTTTCCCACGCACAGTCTGTTCATCAAACAGCTCGTCAAACCGATTGTTTATAGTTTCCGTTATCTCACGCACGCCAAGCTTTTTTCCGTCTGCAAGAACATCGGAAATCATAAAATGCAGCTTTATATCATTATCGGTAAAACTCTTTGAATAATACGCATTATAAAGCGGATTTTCGCTTATATGACCGCTGTCAACGGAAATATACATCTGTTTTCCCCGTTCATTGCTGCAAGTTGTGACGTAATCCCGAAGCCAGCTTTCAACTCTCCGCTTCTCATCGTCATAGGTTCTGGAACTCTTTTTGCCAACCTCTCCCCGTACCTTAAACCCGTAAATAAAAAAATCACGGACATAATCTCTCGTTTTATCAAAATTTTTTATCAACTCCGAAAAACCGCTCATAATAACCCTCCTCACTGTTAAAATCCATATTTTAGAAATAAAAAGACCAAAATAAAATGTTTTTGTGCAAAATGACTATTGAAAACGATTAATAAATATGGTATTATAGTATAT
>CAZTRH010000126.1:0-3086 GCA_964616605.1 uncultured Ruminococcus sp. | reverse complement strand
CCTTTCTGATGTTGTTTCGCATTGTGGCTTACAACATCATTATAGCAGATTTTTTTAAGATTGTAAAG
This sequence comes from uncultured Ruminococcus sp., assembly GCA_964616605.1. GTDB lineage: Bacteria > Bacillota > Clostridia > Oscillospirales > Ruminococcaceae > CAG-115. Next base: position 3,018 of record CAZTRH010000126.1, on the reverse strand, counting down.
TCCTTTATTCAATTTTCAAGGAACTATTTTGAACGCAGGATTACAGAAAATTATTTGCATTCCATTTCTGCTATTTTTACGACAATAACAGTATTTTAAAATTTTTTAAATCCCCTTGACAAATCACAATTGATATGTTATAATCTTTATTAGACAGACAGTCGGTCTAATAAAGATTATAAAAGAAGGCGATTAAATGAGGATTGTAAAAGAAGCGGAAGAACGCAGAAATGAAATTCTTGACGCTGCCGAAAAATTATTCGGTCAAAACGGATTTGATAATACCAGCACCAATGATATCCTGAATGAAGTCGGCATCGCAAGAGGTACTTTGTATTATCACTTCAAATCTAAAGAAGATATACTTGACGCTATGATTGAACGTATCACGTCACGGCTTACCGCTGAAGCGGCACGAATAGCGGCTGACAGCACTATTCCTGTTTTACAGCGGCTGCCTATGACGATTATGTCGCTCAATATGAACAACTCTCTTGGCGTTGAGATAGTAAATCAGGTTCACAAGCCACAGAATGCGCTTATGCACCGAAAAATGCAGCAGACTCTTCTCACTGCCGTAAACCCCATTGTTGCAAAGCTTATTAAAGAGGGAACAGAGCAGGGAATATGGTCAACGGATTATCCCGACGAGCTTACCGAAATGGCTATGCTGTATTCGAATATGGCTTTTGACGACCTTTCGGAGCTTACACAGGAACAGCGCATCAGTAAAGTAAAGGGCTTTGTTTACAATGTTGAGCGTTTGCTTGGTATGGAGCAAGGTTCTATGGTAACTGTGCTTATGCCACTGTTTGACAGCGATAACTGATGCTGCTTTCCAACATTTCCGATAAATGAGCGGTGTGTGGCAAAAGCGGTTTGCAGGTGGCGGTTGCCGATATAGCGGATTCAGATACTAAGATAAGCGTTATCTGAAAAGTAACCCGTTATTTCAGACTATCTACCGTTGCTGTTTATTTTTATTCTATTACAGACAGACAGACGGTCAGTTTGTCTGCGAGGTAATTGGTTTGGGAGGAATTATGAAAACAAACAACTATTCAAAATTTATACTGCTGTGGATAGGAGAGCTGATTTCCGCAATTGGCAGCGGTCTTACAAGCTTTGGACTGGGGGTATATGTGTTTGAGCAGACGGGCAGTGCGGCAGGCACTTCACTGGTTGCGCTGTTCGGCTTTTTGCCAACGCTTTTGCTGAGCGTTCCTGCGGGCGTTCTTGCTGATAAGTTCGACAGGCGCATTATGATGATGATAGGTGATGGCTGTTCTGCTGTGGGAGTAATATATATTCTTATTTGTATGCTGAATGGCGGAGCAGAAATATGGCAGATCTGCGTTGGCGTGTTCATAAGCTCGTCGTTTTCGGCACTGCTTGAACCATCTTATCGTGCGACTATCACAGACTTGCTTACAAAGGAGCAGTTTTCCAAAGCAAGCGGTATGATAAGCATTGCAGGCAGCGCACGCTATCTCATATCCCCGATAGCCGCAGGATTGCTGCTGATAGTGAGCGACATAAAGCTCTTGCTTATTCTGGATATTCTGACGCTTATTCCGACTGTTATTGCTGCTGCGGCAGTCAGAAAAACCGTTGCGAAGAGTACTTCCGCAGACAGTTCAGTTTCATTTATGCAGAGCTTTAAAGAGGGCGCAGCAGCACTCACCGAGAAAAAAGGCGTTGTGGTTCTTGTAGCTGTGTCGTCTGTTATGACGTGCTTTATGGGGGCAATTCAGATTTTATCTCAGCCGATGATACTTTCGTTTGCAGACAGCGCCGTACTTGGCACTGCGGAAACTATCTGCGCTTGTGGTATGGTGGTTTCAGGAATAGTATTGGGAACGGGCTTGCTTAAAAAGAATTATTCAGCAGTTCTTGGAATATCTCTTGCAATAGCAGGTGCTGCAATGGTAGGGTTCGGACTGGTTGAAAACATAGTAGTCGTGTGCATTTTCGGATTTTTATTTTTTGCAATGCTGCCGTTTGCAAACAGCTGTCTTGATTACCTTGTACGAACCAATATAAAAGCTGAGCATCAGGGCAGAGTGTGGGGACTTATCGGTTTTTTGTCGCAGATAGGGTATGTGATATCTTATGCAGCAGGCGGTGCTGCTGCGGATTTTGCGGCTGTAAAGTTAAATATTTCCGTTGGCAGAGGCTCTGCGGCAGTAATTGTTGCAGCAGGAATAATGCTGTTTGTATGCGCAGTGGCTGTATGCTTCATCAAATCTGTTAAGGCTCTGGAGGTTACGTCTTATGAACCGAAAAATGATACTGAATGAAATCAGGGATAACAAACTGATAACAGCGGCAACGCTCTTTTTTATGACAATCTGTGCAATGCTTTTGTCGCTTGCGGCAATGCTTTGCACAGAGCTGTTCGGCGCGTCTGAAAAGCTGGCTTTACAATCAATAGTTCCCGATTATATGCAGATGCACGCAGGAGATGTTGACAAAGCGGATATTGATAGATTTTCGGAAGATAATGAATATGTTCTTGATTATCAGATATCGGGATTTTTAAATCTTGCAAACAGCGATATCGTGATAGGAAACGCAAGCCTTGCCGACAGTACACAGGATAACGGAGTGAGCGTTCAGGGAGAGCGGTTTGATTATATGCTTGATATGAACGGTGATTTACCAACGGTTAAAAGCGGTGAGATATTCGTTCCTGTGTGTTACAGGGATATGTATGGTGCAGCCGTGGGAGATACCATGTCGGTAGGAACGCAGGATTTTGTGGTAGCAGGCTTTATCCGTGACGCACAGATGAGTTCAATGCTTGCGTCATCAAAAAGATTTCTTGTAAGTAAAGAGGATTACGAAAAATTGCGGCTTTGCGGTGAAGAGGAATATCTGATTGAATTTCGTCTTACCGAAAACGCCGATGTGAACGGGTTTGCGGCAGCGTATGCCAAAGCCGCTTTGCCGTCAAACCGTCATGCGGAGACTAAGCCGCTTATCACAATGATCAATATGATGACAGACGGAATTATG
>CAZTRH010000125.1:0-3224 GCA_964616605.1 uncultured Ruminococcus sp. | reverse complement strand
GTATTGAAAGGAGAATTTCAGAGATGAAATTCAGTTGCGCAAAAGAGGTTATATTATCAGCTGTAAGTATTGCAGCAAAAGCAGCTTCTGCAAAATCAGCAGTAGCAGCATTGGAAGGATTGCTTCTTGAACTTACGGGAAGTATGCTTACTATTACAGGTTATAATCTTGAAATAGGCATAAAGACAGATATAAATGTAACCGGCATTGAGGACGGTTGTGCTGTTATCAATGCAAAGATGCTGTCTGAAGTAATAAGAAAAATGCCTTCGGGTATTATAGATATATCGGTTGATGAGAAATGTGCTTATATAAAGCAGGGTGCAACCGAACTTATGATAATGTGTATGTCGGGTGAGGAGTATCCCCCCATTCCTCAGGCTAATCTTGAGGGAGGATTTACCGTTCCGCAAAAAGTGCTTAAGAGCATGATTACTCAGACAAAGTATGCGTGCGCTACTATTGATACCAAACCTGCACTTACCGGTTGTCTTTTTGAAATTAAGGATAACATTTTCAATGTAGTGGCTGTCGATGGCATAAGAATTGCACTTCGTCAGGAGCCTATAAATTGTGAGGATACATCTTTTATAGTGCCTGCGAGAACATTAGAAGAACTTGTTCATCTGTTGTCTGATGAGGACGAAAAGATGGTAACGGCTGCGGTTGAAAGAAACCAGATTTCTTTCAAAATCGACAGCTATACTATGATTTCACGTCTTGTAACAGGTGAGTTTCTTGATTATAGAAAACATCTTGGCTTTCAGGAAGAATTTACTGCAAAGATTAAGTGCAGAGAAATTATTGAGGTTCTCGACAGATCTATGCTGTTTCTTAATGACAAGAATAAATCTCCGCTGCGCTGTGAATTTAATGATGGTTCTCTGAATATAAGCTGTTCAACAACTCTTGGTAAAATTAATGATAAAATAAATGTTGAGTATAACGGAACGCCTGTAACAATCGGATTTAATGCAAAGTTTCTGCTTGATGCGTTCAAAGCGGCTGATTCGGATACTGTAAATATTCTTCTCACGTCATCTGCAGTATCACCTGTGATGATAGTTCCTACTGAAGGAAAGGAATTTACATTTTTCCTGCTTCCAATGCGCTTGAAGTAAAATGTTCGCTTAAAATTTATAGCAGCTTTTGTGTGATAAATATGTTGATGTGCGAAGGCTACCATAGAAAGGAATATTAAAATGGAAGAAATAGTTATAAACACACCGTTTATAAAGCTGGATCAGCTTGTTAAATATGTTGGTTTTGCAGAAACAGGAGCAAGAGCAAAAATTATGATAGATCTTGGAGAGTTTAATGTAAACGGTGATTTGTGCATAAAACGCGGGAAAAAAGTAAAACCCGGCGATGTTGTCGAGTTTAAGAATAAGAAGTATAAGGTAGTGCTTGATGAGAAAGCACCGGCTATGAATCTGGATAACGATTAAAGATCCGGGTAAAAAATAATATGTATATAACAAGAATAGCCTTGCAGAATTTCAGAAACATAAAGTCTGCTGAGTTGTCGTTTGATAAGGATCTTAACGTCCTTGTAGGGAAAAATGCTCAGGGGAAAACAAATCTCTGCGAGGCAATTTCCGTTTGTCTGGGACGGAGTTTCAGACGGACACGCTTTAATCAATATATCGCCGCTGATAATCCGGACTCTGAGGTTTGTATTAAGCTGTATTTCAAAGATGATATTACAGAACGTGAAAATCTGATAAATTATACCATTTGTAAAAACGTATTGTCCGTTACTTATAATGGAATTAAAATGAAAGACGCAGCGGAGCTGTATGGTGTGCTTAAATACGTTGTATTCATTCCGGAACATTTAAGTCTTATAAAGGGTACTCCTGACATTCGCCGTGATTATCTTGATGACGTGGCTATGATGCAGACTCAGACGCATCTGAAAAAATTATTGCGCTATAATAAAGGTCTGAAGCAGCGCAATAATATTCTTCAATCTGTTACGGCAAACAGCAATATGGAAAAGATCAGAACAATGCTTATGCCGTGGAATGAAATTCTTGCTGCAGAAGGAATAAATGTTACGTTTGGCAGAATGAAGTATTTTAATTTTCTTAAAAAGTGCGCAGGTAATATCTATTCTGAATTATCAGACGGTGCAGAAAATCTCAATATGAAATACCAAAGCTCTGTTTTTAAAACAGAAAGTATAAATTTTGATGATATAAACGCATTGTATGATAAATATATGGAGTCAATGGAACAGCATCTCGAAGCGGAGATGCGTTTGCATTATACTGTGTCGGGTGTGCATCGTGACGACGTAAATTTTTATATAAACAATCTTCCTGCAAAGGATTATGCGTCACAGGGTCAGCTGAGAAGCGCTGCACTTGCTTTGAAATTATCGGAAGCGGAAATTATACGTCAGAAGAATAAAACTTCTCCTGTGGTTATTCTTGACGATATTTTGTCGGAACTGGATAGTTTCAGACGCAGTTTTGTTCTTCAACATATTGAAAATTCCCAGGTGTTTATTACTTGCTGTAATTTGGACGACCTTTCTTCTCTTAATCGTGGCAAAGCATGGAAAACAGAAAACGGCGTTTTTACTGAAATCAGATGAATGATATAATTATAACTTAGGCAAGATGTCCCCCTGCCTGCGAACCGAACTTAGTAGTGCTGAACGAAGTTCAGTACGGGCTATAGGCGCGCGGCGCGTTATGTGCAAAGCACAAAACGCTCCATCTACCATTCAGTAGTCGCATTGAACCAGTGCCGAACAAGTTCGGTACGGCCATGTTAAATGACGGGGCAAGCCCCTTATTGAATCTGATTGTATTCTGTAATATTGTTATTGAATATTACGTTCTGGTATAAGAGGTGGCTGAATGTTTTTATTTATAGGCGGCGATAAAACGATACGCACAAAGGAACTTATAGGTATTTTTAATATTGAAGAATGTTCGGTCAGCCGAATAACTGCGGATTATCTGGCTAATTGTCAGAAAACAGGAAAGATTTCAGAAGTGTCTTTTGATTTGCCTAAAAGTTTTATTGTAACAGACAATAAAACATATTTGTCAAATGTTTCCAATGATACTATCAGAAAAAGGGTTCATAATTTTTGAATATCAAGTGTTTGAAAAGATTATTCAATAGGACTTGCATAGTTTTTTTAATAATATCTGCCTGCTGTGAAGCAGGCTTTTTGCTGTTTGAATTGTAAACTATCTGTATAAATT
>CAZTRH010000124.1:0-3388 GCA_964616605.1 uncultured Ruminococcus sp. | reverse complement strand
TGTTTCTGTTCCTTTCATTGTTTCAATTTATCCATACATACGGACGTATACGTCCATAGCCTTTGTTATCTTCGATACATAATGGGCGGTATCGCCTATCGGAATTGTATCCAGATGCATTCCGTCCGAAGAATATCTGCTGTCCGAAAGCCAGTTATTTACATTCCCTCGTCCTGCGTGATATGCCGCCGCCGCAACCTCAACGCTGCCGAACTCGTCATAAAGATATCCCAACAACCAGCAGCCATACCTGATGTTGTCCTCAGCATTGAACATATCATAGTAAACCGTTTCTTCATCGCCCATTCGGAATTTCACCCAGTCAAATGTATCTTCCATAAGCTGCATAAGTCCTCTTGCTCCGACATCTGATACTGCGTCGGGACGAAATCCGCTTTCAGTGCGTATTACAGCATACACAAAGAATTTATCAATATTGTATTCCTCAGAATATCGCTCAACATAAGTCTGATACCCCAAAGGATAGGTCTTGTCAAGATAGAGTCTGTACCCGAAACACCCAACAAGCCCCAATACAATAGCAATAATTACAAGCACTGCAAGAACAGCAGGCACACGGCTGCGGTTTCTTCTTTTATATCTTACTTTCTGCGTCATATTTCACCACTAATTTATCAACCAGATCTAATACGTCATTGCAAAGCGATTCATAGTCGCCATTATTAACCAGAACACAATCGGAATGTTCCTTGAAAAAAAGTGCGTCATGCTGAGAATTTAATCTTGCCTTGGCACTGTCAGGGGATATTCCGTCACGCTGGGAAATTCTCTTGGCACAAATTTCAAAATCCGCCGTTACACTCACAATTGTCGTACAAACGATATCAAGCTGCGCTTCAAACAGGGTCGGAGCGTCAAGCAGAACTGTGCCGTTTGCCGATTTGATTTTCTTTATTACCTCATATATGATGTAAGGGAAAATAATCTGATTATAAAGCCTGCGCTTTTCATCATCAGAAAAGATTATCCTTGCGGTTTCGGAACGGTTTAAAGATCCATCATCGTTCAGAATATCTGCGCCAAACCTTTCCTGCAGTTCGCCCAAAAACAACCGATTATGCGAAACTTCCCTTGCAACACCGTCACAATCAATCACCGCATCACAATACTGCGATAATTCACGGCAAACAGTGGATTTCCCTGCGCCGCTCATACCTGTTACGCCTATCACTTTAATATTCGGCAGTGAGAGCATTATTATACTTCCTTATCGTCAATTTCAATTATGCGGAAAGCAGCCGCACGCAGCAATCTGTTGTACACGGCAAGACCCATTTCATCAGAAACGGGCATTTCCACAAGCACGGTTTTTGCTCCAAGCTCGTCCGCTTTCCGAAGAAACGAAAACAACCGCTGCGCTTGTTCGGCAGAAGTTCTGCCGTAATCAAGAAACTTGTAGTTGTCGCTTTTTTCCGAACCAATTACAAGCAATTGCGGTTCATTTTTTGCACGTTCAGTGCAATAGTTTATGAACTTATCGCCGTGAGCATTAACTATATATACGTCGGCTTTCGGGGAATAATGCTTGTATTTCATTCCCGGGGAAAGCACTTTTTCATCATACTGGGGCTGAGATGTTACAGCCTTGTCAACCTCCACTTCGCCAAACTCCGACAAATCCGCAGGAGTAATTCCTCCGGGTCTGAGTATACGAATTTTGCCGTCTTTAAAGCAGATCACAGTGCTTTCCACTCCGACAGCACACTCACCGCCGTCTATAATAAGCGGAATTTTCCCGTTCATATCTTCATAGACGTGAAATGCAGATGTAGGACTTGGTTTTCCCGACGTATTGGCAGACGGAGCGGCAAGCGGAAATCCGCACTTTCTGATTATCTCACGGGCAGCCTCATTGTCGGGCATTCTCACCGCAACAGTAGAAAGTCCTCCGCTAGTAACATCGGGTATTGCCGCAGATTTCTCAAATATCATAGTAAGCGGACCCGCCCAGAACTTTTCTGCAAGTTTCTTCGCAGTATCGGGAATATCCGCAACCAGTGATTCAAGCATTTCAATATCGCTTATGTGAACTATAAGCGGATTATCCTGCGGTCTGCCCTTAGCAATGAATATTTCACGCACTGCGTTTTCATCAAGCGCATTTGCAGCAAGACCGTATACCGTTTCGGTCGGTATCGCCACAAGTCCGCCATTTCTCAATATCTCACAAGCATTATAAGTGCTTTCTTTATTAAACGGTTTTATCTCCGTTTTCATTAAGTCACCCTCTTAGTAATTCCGCACAACTCAATTCTGCACATTCGCAAGCAGCTCTGTTCGTTCGGCAAGTCGCAATGCGTCAAACACTTCGTCACAGCCGCCGTTCATCATCTCGTCTAATTTATACAAAGTAAGTCCTATTCTGTGGTCGGTTACTCTAGACTGTGGAAAATTATATGTTCGTATCCGCTCAGAGCGATCGCCCGTTCCCACCTGTGTGCGGCGTTCTTCGGCTATTGCACTGTCGCGGGCAGACTTTTCTTTTTCATACAACCTCGAATAAAGCATCTTCATCGCTTTATCCTTATTCTTCATCTGAGAACGCTCTTCCTGACATTCCACTACAAATCCGCTCGGATTATGAATAATGCGTACCGCACTCTCGGTTTTATTGATATGCTGACCTCCTGCTCCGCTTGAACGGAATGTCTGTATGGTAAGGTCGGCAGGATTGATATTCACGTCCACTTCCTCCACTTCGGGAAGAACAGCAACCGTCACCGTGGACGTCTGTATTCTGCCTTGACTTTCTGTTTCGGGAACACGCTGAACACGATGAACTCCGCTTTCATATTTCAGCTTAGCATAGACGCCCTCGCCCTCAACGCCAAAGCATATTTCACGAAAACCGCCAAGCTCGGTAGGATTGCTGCTGAGCAATTCGACTTTCCAGCCGTTTCTTGCGGCATACATCGAATACATACGAAACATTGAGTTTGCAAAAAGCGCAGCCTCCTCGCCGCCTGCACCTGCACGGATTTCAAGAATAACGCTCCTGTCATCATCTGGGTCACGGGGAAGCAGCAGCAATTTCAATTCTTCGGTATATTTTTCAATAAGTGCCTTGTTATCGTTATATTCGCTCTGTGCAAGTTCACGCAGTTCTTCATCTCCGCCTGCCGCAGACAATTCGGCAGCCGCAGCCTCGCAGTTTTTTTCAGCACTCTTGTATTTCTGCCACATCTCAATAATCGGTGTCAGATTTTTATATTCACGCATAAGATCACGATAAAGCTTATTGTCGGCTATAACAGACGGGTCGGACAGCTTTACGCTGATTTCATCATATCTTGCGCTCAGCAAATCAAGTTTTTCATTCATAATACAATCTCACTCTTTGCATTTAACGTAATACAATATTTAGTAT
>CAZTRH010000123.1:0-3497 GCA_964616605.1 uncultured Ruminococcus sp. | reverse complement strand
AAGCAAAAAAGTTATAAATTTACAATTAAAAAATTGAAAAAAGACTTTGTCTACACTCTGTATTCCCTCGCAAATGCGAGGGGTTTTTTATATGTTAATATGCTTAATATATCAGAGCAGTCGTAAGCAGAAGAAATCCGAGAAATACAAAATTATAAATTGTAAATTCTACGAAATATCTGCCTTTTTTTGAATTATCGCTTACTGCGTACAGTTTGAAGGAAATAAGGCTTGCGAGGGAGGCTATAAGCGTTCCCATACCGCCTATATTTACGCCAAGAAGCAGCTGCTTTGCGTTATCGGTAAATCCCGACAGCATAAGCGCACACGGCACATTGCTTATTACCTGTGACAGCAGCGCACCTATAATAACTTCTTTGCCGTTCAGAACGTTTTCTATCAATGTGCTTACCGCAGGTATATTTGATATATTGCCGACAAAAATGAAAAAGCAGACGAACGTTGCAAGCAATGAATAGTCGGGTTTTGCCAGAACTTTTATATCAAATATTACTGCTGTCAGAATTGTTACAGCAAGACAGATGCGATAATCCAAGAATTTTGCGACTGTGCAGATGCACACTATAAATATAACTATGTAAACAAAGAAATTCCTTGAAGGCGAGAAATTTGTTTTGTCGGATTTCTTTTCAATTCTCTGAGATGGAATGAAAAAAAGCGACAGCAATATCAAAGCAAGGCTTATTGCACTGATGGGGAGCATCGTTTTAAAGAAATCGGATATCGACATTTCATAAGCTGAGTATATGTACAAATTCTGAGGATTGCCAATCGGAGTTACCATTGAACCGAGGTTTGCAGCGGCGGTTTCTAGGACTATGCAGCGAATAAGCACTTTATCCCGACCCTTGAACAGCATAAGCGTCAGCGGCACAAAAGTGAGCAATGCAACATCGTTTGTTATAAGCATTGCCATAAAAAAGCACAGCATAACAAGCACCGCAGATAAGGAACGTGTGTTTGAAAAATGTGAGGTAAGCTTCTGCGAAATCACTTCAAATACGCCCAGTTTGTTCAGTCCCTGTATCGTCACCATAAGGCAAAAGAGTATTGCAATAACCGAATAATCCACATATTCAAGATACCCAACATTGGGCGGGATTATAAACATTGATATGACCGCAAGCACAAATGACACGCACAGTACAATCTCGTTTTTAAGAAATTTTATAATCTTTGGCATTTTATTTTCCTTTATTTTTACACATAATTATGGCAGCTAGCGGATTTCTCCGCCGCTGCCGTTGTTGTTATTTACTTGAAATAGCGGTTGAGGAGTGCTTCAAACGCCTTTCCGTGTCTTGCTTCGTCCTTTGCCATCTCGTGAACTGTGTCATGGATAGCGTCAAGACCTGCTTCCTTTGCTTTCTTAGCAAGTTCAAGCTTGCCGTCTGTTGCACCGTGTTCAGCGTTGGAACGCTTCATAAGGTTTTCCTTGGTGGAAGGGGAAACAACCTCGCCTAAGATTTCTGCGAACTTTGCAGCGTGTTCCGCTTCTTCCATAGCAGCCTTTTCGTAGTACATACCCACTTCAGCGTAGCCCTCACGGTAAGCGGCTCTTGCCATTGCAAGGTACATACCAACCTCTGTGCATTCGCCTGTGAAGTTTGCACGAAGATCGTCGATGATATCCTGAGAAACACCGTCAACAATGCCAATTTCATGCTCGCACGCAAACTGAAGCTTGCCGTTATCCTCGACAACTTTGAACTTGCTTCCGTCAACGCCGCACTGTGGGCATTTATCGGGTGCAGACTCTCCTATGTGAACATAACCGCATACGGGACATACAAATTTCATAATGAAAACCTCCAATTTAGTATTTTTGTTTATTTTACCATAAAACCAATAAAATGTCAAGGCTTGTATGTGAAAGTTTTATGAATTTAAGAAATGGATTTTCAAGACAATACGCAACAAAAAATGATGCGGCATTGTGTGAAATCATGCTTTTGAAATCAGCCGTAAAATGTCGTATTACCTCTTTTTTACTTGACTTTTAGCTCAGGATATGTTATAATAAATGTTATACAACATTTTTTATTGCGAATGCTTTCAGGGTTGTTTTTTTGATGTTTTTTCAGTCAGTTCCGGCTGCGATACCGGCTGATATGAATAGTATTTGCCATATAGTTTTGATTATACGGTCTTTGGAGGACTTTTTATTATGAACAATACTTTTTCGGAGGTTGAAGTTAAGCCGTCCGTAAAATTTCATTGGGTTTTTTTTGCAGCAGGTATGATGCACATTGTGTTTCTTATCTCTTTTGCACTTATGGGGTTATATATGATGGTTCAGATTAACGTCATAAGTCTTGTAATCTACATAACCGGCGGAATTGTTACCAGAAAGGGTGTAAAGCAGCAGCACGCACTGAAGTGGATTATTGCGTTTTATGCGGAGGTACTGCTCCACGCTATAATCTGTACTATTATACAAGGTGTTGAAGTTTCTTTTTACCTTTATCCGCTAACAGGTATGCCTGTTTACGGATATCTGCTGTTTGCATACTGCGATAAACAATCCCTTGTAAGAACATCATTGTTTATGGCTGTTGTTACTTTTATAACGGGACTGTTTGTTCTGCTGTTTGTTGATAACGTTGGTACAGTTTATTCGCTAACGGGAATGCGTGAGCTTACAAAAACAAACGTAGTTGTTTTAAGAGGCATAAACGTTACTTTCACAACAATAATGTTGGTGTTCTTTATGATAGTATTCTATCTTGAAGTTACAAAACTTCTGAACAAGTATCTTCAATCCAATAAGCAGCTTGATTTTATTGCTACACACGACGCTTTGACAGGTCTTTCCAATCGTCATAGTCTGTGGAAGTTTTTTGCTGAGCTTGTAACAAGTACTGATAGCTATTGTATCGTAATGGGCGACCTTGACGACTTTAAGAAAATAAACGATACATATGGTCACGAGTGCGGCGATAAAGTTCTTAAGGGTGTTGCGGATATCATTCTTCAGAAAACAGACGCTGAAAAGGAAATGGCTTGTCGCTGGGGCGGTGAAGAAATTCTTATTGTAATGCGCGGCGAACGTGAGGATTGTCTTAAAAGGGTTGCAGAAATTAAGGATATGATTTCTGCTCTTGATATAATCCATGACGGACTTAAAGTCAAGGTGAGTATGACATTCGGTTTTGCAGAGGGCGGTGAAAAGGAGCCTGTCTGCGAGAATACGGACGAGTATCCCAACGTCAGATGTACGCTTACTCAGCACGATATCGACAACCTTATTTCTATTGTGGATAAGCGGTTGTATGTCGGAAAGAGAAGCGGCAAGAATGTGATTATAGCCGCTTGATAATACGTCAGCAGTAAATATTAAGACCCGTGACAATTTTTGTCACGGGTCAGTTTGTAGACAAACCTCATTTTTGTGTTGATTTATCAAAAAAAGGGGATTGGGCTAACCGCCAAACTTCGTTTGGCGCTTTTGCGTTTTTGGCTCGCCCTGCCCTAAC
>CAZTRH010000122.1:0-3552 GCA_964616605.1 uncultured Ruminococcus sp. | reverse complement strand
CTTTTCATTTCTGTCTGCGCCCCCAATCACGATTTATTTCCGGCAGCGTCCTTGCCAGCTCTGCCTGACTTAATCAGCATAAGCATTGCCTGAAACTCGTTTGTAAGCATACTCTGAATTTCATCATTTTCAAAAGAACACATTCCCGTTGCAATAAGAGAACCTATTCCATAAGTGAAAATCCACACCTGCTTGAACAAGAACATAGCGTCTTCCTCATCAAGGTCATAAACAAACTTGATTGTGTCTATGCACACAGGTGCAAGCTCGCCAAGGTTGTAAAACACGTCCTCAAAGGTTCTGGCTTCGGGTTTTTCGGTCATAAACAGCAGACGATACAACTTCGGCTGCTCCTGTGCAAACGAAATCATTCTGACGCCAACCTGCTTGAATGCAGGACTGCCGTCACCGCCGCTTCTGATGTAATCTCCAAAATGAACAAAAGCTGCTTTTCTCACTTCTGCAAGCACATCTCCCATATTCTTAAAAGCCGTGAAAATCGGGCGCGATGACGTACCAAGCGCTGCTCCCAATTCTCGTGCGGTAAGTGCGCCAAGTCCCTTATCAGCAGCAAGTTTTAACGCAACCTCTACAATCTCTTCTCTGGTATATTTCGCTTTAGGCGGCATTTAAATCTCTCCTTTATAACTTTAACAATGCAGGTTGTGCAACATTTGTTTTATTATAACATATTATTCATAGTTTGTCAACCGTAAAAAAGAAAAAAACGCTCTTCCGAACAGGAAAAGCGTTACTGAACATTGAATTATTGCACTCCGAGAAAAAGCTAATACTCATTTATTGATTATAGCTACTGCAATTGTAAGATAAGAGGCAAAACCTACCCAAAGAAGATAAGGAATATTGATATAAGCTGCAAGCGGCTTTATTTTTCTGAACCGTGCCATCATAACGATAATCAGAACAAACAAGAGCAGCACTACTGCAACCGCTGCCCATAGCGCTTCTAAACGGAAAAACACTATGCTCCACGAAAAATTCACCGCAAGCTGTATCCAGTATGAGCTGAGAGCCTTTCTGTTCTGAACAGCACTTTCAGTTGTTTTTGCCATGTAAACAAGATATGCCGAAAATCCCATCACAGCATACAAAATCACCCAGACCACAGGAAACAGCCACGCAGGCGGCAGCAGCGGCGGCTGTTGGTATTTCTCAAAAAAGCCGCTCATACTCCCCGACAGCAGTGCCGACACAGCACCAACTGCTTCAGCAGACAACACAAACAGCAGTAAATCGGAAACGCTTATTTTCTTCATAGCAATGCTCCTCTCAGAGAAATTTCATAAGTTACACCTCGGACGGGTAATAATATATTATGACGCTAAGACGAGCATTATACCATTAGCAGATACATAATCAAGAATAGTTTTTGTAAGTTGCCATACCCTTTTCGTCTGAAAAGGAAAACCAACGCCTTTTAGCGATGTCGGCATAGACTGATCACAAAGTCTATTTTCAATAATTTTTAATTGTAAATTTATATAACTTTTTGATATGCACCCAAAAGTTTTACACTTATTTTCTCCGACAGGTGTTTTATTTTTTAACAATGCCACAATCAGCTTCTAAGGCTGTTCACCATCAAAACACTTCCTCAGCTTTTCAATCGCTCTTTTTTCAATTCTGGAAACATAAGAACGAGAAATTTTCATTTGTTTTGCAATCTCACGCTGTGGCATAGGCTTGCACAGACTCCCGTCTGTGTTCATTATTCCGTATCTCTTGCAGATAATTTCACGCTCCCGCTCGGTTAAATACTGCGCCATAAAACCGTAAAGCCGCTGAGTGTCAATTTCAATTTCCGCCGTACTCTCAACGTTAATTGTACTTGCAAATATATCTTCGATTGTAAGCGAATTTCCTTCGCTGTCACTGTCGATAGGGTCGCTTATTGAAACGTCATTCTGACGGTGCTTTATCTTGCGGAAGTACATTTTTATCTGATTGTCAATGCACTTTGAAGCATAGGTGCTGAACTGGTTTCCTTTGCTGTAATCAAATGTTTCAGCCGCTCGTATAAGTCCTGCCGTACCAATGGACACAAGATCGTCCTGATCCCGTGCGTCGGGATAATTCTTTTTTACAATATATGCCACAAGCCGCAGATTATGGATTATCAGCTTATCCATAGCTTTTTTGTCACCGCCTGCCGCAGCTTTGATGCACTCCGCTTCTTCAGCGGCAGACAACTGTTTAGGAAAATTGTTTTTTCCGTCAAAATGCAGTCCAAAAACCAACAAATTACTTAAAGCAAGTTTCAATAATAACAGCATACAGTACCTCGCAAATATTTAAGATATAATATTCTATTCCTCACCGCTCGTCTTTTATAAACCATTTTGCAATTATTTTTTGAGAAATCCCAAAAGCCTATTGAAAAAGTAGTTTTTTAGTGGTATAATAGAAACAATAATCTTACAACTGAAGGTGATGTAATGAAAATTTCAACAAAAGGACGATACGCTCTGCGAATGATGATAGACCTTGCCGCACACAGAGACAGCGGAGTAATTGCGCTTAAAGATATAGCAGAACGGCAGAACATTTCCAAGAAATACCTTGAACAGATAGTGCCGCTGCTCAACCGTGCAAACCTGCTGCGTACGATAAGAGGTTATCAGGGCGGTTACCAGCTTTCAAAACTGCCCGAAGAATACACAGTGCGTGAAATACTTATGGTAACGGAAGGAAATCTTGCGCCGGTTGCGTGTCTGCAAAATGAAAACGACTGCGAAATGAGAAACACCTGTCCCACTTTACACGTCTGGGAGGGACTTAATAAAGTCATCAACGATTATCTTGACGGAATTACGCTTGCCGACCTTATAGAAACCCCCGACAACGGCGGCGACTACTGCATATGATAAAATATTTTGAAGGAGATTTAAAATGATTAAAGATATTCAGGAACAGATTTTAAAATTGAAAAAAGAAAAGGACGTCTGCATTCTGGCTCACTGCTATCAGACGCACGATATACTTGAAATCGCCGATTATGTCGGCGACAGCTTCGGACTTGCGCAGCAGGCGCAAAAGACTTCTGCGAAAAACGTTATGATGTGCGGTGTACGCTTTATGGCTGAAACAGTAAAGATACTCTGCCCCGAAAAGCACGTCTTGCTCCCCGAGCCTGACGCAGGCTGCCCCATGGCAGAGCAGCTTGATGTGGAAATGCTCTCGCAGCTGAAAGAACGTTACCCCGACCACACGGTAGCAGCCTACATAAACACTACCGCTGCGCTCAAAACGCTTTGTGATGTATGCGTAACTTCAAGCTCCGCTCCAAGAATTATCAAAAATCTTCCTTCGGATAAAATATTGTTTATCCCTGACAGAAACCTCGGTTCGTTTATAGCGGAACAGTGTCCCGAAAAAGAAATAGTTACCGTTCACGGCTGCTGCCCTACTCACGCAAAGTTTACAGCGAAAGACGTTGAAAAAGCAAAAGCTGCTCACCCGAACGCTCTGCTTCTGGTTCACCCCGAATGCACGGCGGAAGTTGTGAAGTACGCCGATTTCGTTGGTTCTACC
>CAZTRH010000121.1:0-3749 GCA_964616605.1 uncultured Ruminococcus sp. | reverse complement strand
AGTTCATGACGGCAGAAAGCATGTTCCGGTATACGTTACCGAGGATATGGTAGGACATAAGCTCGGCGAGTTTGCACCCACAAGAACCTATAAGGGTCACGCTGGAAGCAAGACTACAGGTAAGAAGTAAGGAGGAGAGAATATGGAAGCCAGAGCAGAACTCAGACAGGTTCGTATTTCTCCGAGAAAGGTTGGCATCGTTCTCGACCTTATCAGAAACAAGCCTGTAGAGGTTGCCATTGCAATCCTCAAGAACACACCAAAGTCCGCAAGTGAGCCGCTTGAAAAGCTGCTCAAGAGCGCAATCGCAAATGCGGAGAACAATCACAATATGGATACCTCTCGTCTGTATGTAGCACAGGCTTATGTAGGCCCCGGTGTTACACTCAAGCGTATCCGCGCAAAGGATCACGGCAGAGCACACAGAATTTTGAAGAGAACTTCCAACATTACGCTGGTTGTTAGAGAAGCTGAATAAGGAGGAGAATTACAATGGGACAAAAGGTTAATCCCCACGGAATACGCGTGGGAGTAATCAAGGATTGGGATTCTCGCTGGTTCGCTGACAAGGCAACATTCGGCGATACTCTTGTAGAGGATTACAAAATCCGTGATTTTATTCTTAATAAGAGAAAGTTTGTAAACGCAAAGGGCGAGGTTACAGCTCAGCTCCTTTCCAGAGCGGTAGGAATTGCTGATGTTGAGATCGAGCGCGCAGCCGATAAGGTTAAAATTTATATCCACACTGCAAAGCCCGGTATGCTCATCGGCCCCAAGGGCGTTGAGATTGAGAAGCTTCGTGCTGAAATCGAGAAGATCGCAGCAGGCAAGACTATTTCTCTTGAAATCGTTGAGGTTACAAACCCCGACACAAATGCACAGCTCGTTGCTGACAATATCGCTATGCAGCTTGAGGGACGTGTTTCCTTCAGACGTGCTATGAAGCAGGTTATCGGCAGAACAATGAAGAGCGGCGCAAAGGGTATCAAGACAATGGTAAGCGGCAGACTTGGCGGTGCAGAAATCGCACGTTCTGAGAGCTACCACGAAGGTACTATTCCGCTTCAGACTCTCCGTGCAGACATCGACTACGGTGTTGCAAGAGCAAATACCACATACGGCGTGATCGGCGTTAAGGTATGGATTTACAACGGTGAGGTTCTCAAGGGTGAAATCCCCGCTAATAGAAGCGAGAGAAACAGAAACGACAGAAATGACAGAAAACGTTCTGACAGACAGGGCAGAGGCGCAGGCGGCGATCGTCGTCCCCGCAGACCCCGTGAGAACGGCGCAAACAAAGAAGCAAGAAAAGAAGGAGGTAACGACTGATGCTGCTTCCTAAGAGAGTAAAATACAGAAGAGTTCAGAGAGGTCGCCGCAAGGGTGTTGCAACAAGAGGCAACACAGTTTCTAACGGCGAGTATGGACTTCAGGCACTCGAGGCTGCTTGGATCAAGTCCAATCAGATCGAGGCTGCCCGTATAGCTATGACACGTTATATCAAGCGTGGTGGTCAGGTTTGGATCAAGCTTTTCCCTGATAAGCCTGTAACAACCAAGCCTATCGGCACTCGTATGGGTTCAGGTAAGGGCGCTCCCGAATACTGGGTAGCTGTGGTTAAGCCCGGACGCGTTATGTTTGAGATTGCAGGTGTTCCTGAGGAAACCGCAAGAGAGGCTATGCGTCTTGCAATGCACAAGCTCCCCATCAAGTGCAAGTTTGTGAAAAAGGAAGACGGAGGTGAGCTGTAATGAAGGCTTCGGAAATCAAATACCTTTCGGAAAATGAGCTGGAAACCAAGCTCGCTGAGTTGAAGGAAGAGCTTTTCAATCTTCGCTTTCAGCTCGCCGTTAATCAGCTGGACAATCCTTCCAGAATTAAGGCTGTTAAGAAGGATATCGCTAGAATTAAGACAGTTCAGCGCGAGCGTGAGCTTTCTGCGAACAATTAAGGAAGGAGGACAGAACTAAATCATGGAGAGATCTTTAAGAAAGACAAGAATTGGCAAGGTTGTCAGCAACAAGATGGATAAGACAATCGTTGTAGCAATTGAGGATAATGTTCGTCACCCTCTTTACAAGAAAATCGTAAAGCGCACAATCAAGTTCAAGGCTCATGATGAGCAGAACACCTGCAATGTGGGCGACAGAGTTGAGATTATGGAGACCCGTCCGCTTTCAAAGGACAAGAGATGGCGTCTGGTTAACGTAATCGAGCGTGCTAAGTAATAAATAAATCAGATTGGTCGCTTAATGTCGGATAAATTTTCGACAGGCTGCGGCAGAAGGGAGAATCAGTGCAATGATTCAGATGCAGACATTGCTTAAAGTCGCTGACAACACAGGCGCTAAAGAGCTTATGTGTATCAGAGTTCTGGGTGGCACACGCAGAAGATATGCAAACATCGGTGATGTTATCGTAGCTTCCGTAAAAAAAGCAACACCCGGCGGCGTTGTTAAAAAGGGCGACGTTGTAAAGGCTGTCGTTGTTCGTTCCAAGAAGGGACTCAGACGTGACGACGGCACATATATCCGCTTCGATGAAAATGCAGCGGTTATCATCAAGGAGGACAAAAATCCGAAGGGAACTCGTATTTTTGGCCCAGTAGCAAGAGAGCTCAGAGATAAGGACTTTATGAAGATCCTTTCCCTTGCTCCCGAATCACTGTAATGGAGGTGCACGATGAATAAGCTTCACGTTAAAGTTGGCGACACCGTTGCGCTTATGACAGGCGACAGCAAGGATAAGTACGAAAACGGCAAGAACGGCAAGAGAAAGACCGGTAAGGTTCTCTCCGTTTCTCCGAAAGAGGGCAAGGTAATCGTTGAGGGTATCAATATGGTTACAAAGCACGTTAAGCCCCGTCGTGAAGGCGAGCTTGGCGGACGTGTACAGGCTGAAAGTCCTATCTACGCTTGCAAGGTAATGCCCGTTTGCCCGAAGTGCGACAAGCCTACCAGAGTTGGTCACGAGATCAAGGACGGCAAGAAGATTAGAGTTTGCAAGCACTGCGGAGCAGAGCTTAAGTATTGATTGCAGGGTCGGATATAAGCAATCGCTGCGGCGGTTAAAATCCGGCTAGTAAGGAGAATAAGACAATGGCAAGAATGAAGGAATACTACAAGGAAACCGTAGCTCCCGCATTGTTCAAGAAGTTTGGTTACAAGTCTGTAATGCAGACTCCCAAGCTTGACAAGATCGTAGTCAACGTTGGCTGCGGCGAGGCTAAGGAAAACGCAAAGATCATTGAGAACGTAATGGCAGAGCTTGGCACTATCTCAGGTCAGAAGCCTGTTGCGTGCAAGTCCAGAAAGTCCGTTGCGAACTTCAAACTCAGAGAAGGTCAGGCAATCGGTGTTAAGGTAACACTTCGTGGCGAGATTATGTACGAGTTCCTCGACAGACTCTTCAACGTGGCTCTTCCCCGTGTAAGAGACTTCAGAGGCATCAATCCCAACTCTTTCGATGGCAGAGGCAACTACTCCTTCGGTCTGAAGGAACAGCTTATCTTCCCCGAAATCGAGTACGATAAGATTGACGCTGTTCGCGGAATGGACATCAACTTCATCACAACTGCCAAGACCGATGAGGAAGCAAGAGAACTGCTCTCCCTGATGGGTGCTCCTTTCGAGAAGCAGTAATTAATGAACGGAGGATAATATGGCAAAAACGTCATTAAAGGTTAAGCAGCAGAGACCTGCGAAGTTCTCCACACGCGCTTACAACAGATGCAAGATCTGCGGCAGACC
>CAZTRH010000120.1:0-3792 GCA_964616605.1 uncultured Ruminococcus sp. | reverse complement strand
AGCAGCTTCCGAATTGCGACAATATTCGATGAGAACAATAATAAGCTCACCCGTGCATTTTGCACGGGTGATTTCTATTTAAATATGATAAGCAGATCAGAACGCAAACAATAAATCAATAATCCAAATTACTGTCAAGTCCGAGAATATCCTGTGACTTTTCCGTATCGAGAGTTTCAACATCTTTGAGTTTTCGCATCATCATACGAGAGCGTGTACCAACAAGTTTTTCAAGGTTATCATCTGCCTTTTTGAGCGCTTTCTGTGTGTCAACAAGTGCCTCGTTGAATTTTTCAAATTCACTGCGCACCGCCCCCAGAATATTCCACACCTCGCTGCTGCGTTTTTGTATTGCAAGCGTGCGAAATCCCATATACAGAGAATTGAGCATAGCTGCCATAGTTGATGGTCCTGCTATATTTATATTGTATTCACGCTGAAGCATTTCAACCATACCATGATCCACGGCTTCTGCATACAATCCCTCAAACGGAAGAAACATAATTGCAAAATTTGTCGTATACGGCGGCATTACATACTTGTCGTGAATATCTTTTGCCGATTTTTTAAGACGCTGTTCAAGCTCCTTCCACTGCTTTGAAATAAGCTCTTTATCTGCGGTATCGCACGCTTCTCTGTAATGTGTGTAAGCGTCGCCGGGGAACTTCGAGTCAATCGGAAGATAAACAGGTCTGTCACCGTCACCCGGAAGCTTTATTGCATACTCAACAGGGTCATGGCTGCCCTCAACCGTGATGACATTAGTGTCGTACTGCTCAGGGGCGAGAATTTCTGAAAGAATATTTCCAAGCTGCATT
This sequence comes from uncultured Ruminococcus sp., assembly GCA_964616605.1. Classification (GTDB taxonomy): domain Bacteria; phylum Bacillota; class Clostridia; order Oscillospirales; family Ruminococcaceae; genus CAG-115. The sequence goes on along the minus strand of CAZTRH010000120.1, from coordinate 2,974 downwards.
TCGCCGAGTATACCACGGCTCTTGACATTAGAGAGAACTTTTTTCAAATCGCCTACGCCCGACGCCAGAGTCTGCATTTCGCCAAGACCCTTGTATACACGCTCAAGCTGTGCACTGACAGTTTCAAAAGAACGATTGAGTTTTTCTTCAAGGGATGTCTGGAGCTTTTTATCGACGGTGTTACGGATTTCGTCAAGGTGTTTGCCGTTATCTTCACGAATTGTGTTCATCTGGCGGGTTACAGACTCCTGCATTGAGCTGATTGCGGCTGCATTGCTGCGTTCCATAGCGGCAAGGCGGTTTTCAAAAAGCTGAAGCTGCTTTACGGTATTGTCGGCAGCAGCGGACTGTTGTTTGCAGACGGACTCTTCCATGCTCTTGATTGCGGCTGCGTTGCTGCGTTCCATAGCGGCAAGGCGGTTTTCAAAAAGCTGAAGCTGTTTTACGGCATTATCGGAAGCAGCGGACTGTTCGTTTTGAAGCAATCCGCCAAGCCTGTGGACGGATTCGGATAATTCTGTTCTGAGCTGCTTTTGCGAAAGCTCGTTGTAATTTCGGATTTCAGAAAGACGGTCTTTTACAACAGCAGTGTGTTCTTTGATTTCGGAGAAATTCTGCTGAAGATATTGCTCCGATTGCGGATTGCGGCAAGCATTGCACACCTTTATTAAAAGTACCACGGCAATTACTGCGGCAATAAGCAGCAGCGACAAAAGAACGATTATAAGTGTTTGCATATATTATCTCCTATTATAAGTAATGTTAATGCAGCGGCAGAATATACGCTGTTAAAACAATTGTAACACAATCCGCTATAAAAATCAAGAGAATATGTGAAGTCTGCACAGTAAATCAACCGTTTTCAAAAAATGAAATGAACTTCAAGAAAACGAGAAAAACAGAGAGAAACAAAGAGAACAAGAAAGAAAATGGGATATATTTTAAATTTAAGCTAAAAACCTCTTGACAAATGCTTTAAAAGCGTGTATAATAACTTTTGTTGATTGTTCAGAATTTGAGAGTAACTCTCTCTTAATTACAAGTTAAACAAAATTTAAGGAGGAAACAACTATGTCAACTTATATGGCAAAGCCCGCTGAGGTTGAGCGTACATGGTACATTCTTGACGCTGCTGAAAAGCCTCTCGGACGTGTTGCAGCACAGGCTGCTCATTTGCTCAGAGGCAAGCACAAGCCTACATTCACACCTCACGTTGATTGCGGCGATCACGTTATCATCATCAACTGCGCCAAGGCAGTTCTCACAGGTAAGAAGCTGGAGCAGAAGAAGTACCGCTGGCACACAGGCTGGATCGGACACCTCAAGGAAGAGGGCTATGACAAGATGATGAAGGAGAACCCCGGCAAGGCAATGACAATTGCTGTAAACGGAATGCTCCCCAACAACACACTCGGAAGAAAGGCTCTGACAAGACTTCGCTGCTATGCAGGTGCAGAGCATAATAACGCGGCTCAGAAGCCCGTTGAATACAAATTCTAAGGAGGGCTTTTAGTATGTACGAATCAAAGACATCTTATTACTATGGCACGGGCAGAAGAAAGCACTCGGTAGCTCGTGTAAGAGTATATCCCGGAAGCGGAAATATCACAATTAACAATAGAAGCATTGACGAATACTTTGGACTTGACACACTCAAGCTCATTGTACGTCAGCCTCTGGCACTTACTGACCTTGTTGGCAAGTTCGACATCGTTTGCACAGTAGCAGGCGGCGGCGTAACAGGACAGGCAGGTGCAATTCGCCATGGTCTTTCCAGAGCATTGCTTCAGTACTCTGACGATCTTCGTCCTGTACTCAAGAAGGCCGGATTCCTCACTCGTGATCCTAGAATGAAGGAAAGAAAGAAGTACGGCTTGAAGGCTGCACGTCGTGCTCCTCAGTTCTCCAAGAGATAATCAGAGCCTTTGCAAACGGCATTGCGTGGTTTGCGGCATACAAATTATCATTGGTGCATATTTCAGAATTGCAGACTCCTCCCCGATTCTGGGGAGGAGTTTTTTACAGAAATAATTCTTCGCTGCTTTAAAATTGTTGTCAGCGTTCGTAAAAAGTGCTATAATAAACTGATTCAAATATTAATTACATCTTAAAGGAGGACAAAATGAAATTGAAAAAAGAATGGACCGTTCTGATAATCGCTTTTCTGGGCAGTCTGCTAGGACTTATTGGCGTTATGGTATTTAACCGATACATTCTCATGTCTCTTCCGCTGATTGTAAGAATGGCAGCTATGGTAATTACATACTATCTTATCGCTGTAATACCTTTTATCGTTATGCGAAAATACCATGATACGTTTTCAGATTACGGTTTTAAAAAAGATAAGCTGATATTACAGATTGTTATAGGCATAGGACTTGGACTTGGATTATCGCTTATTCTAACTTTGCTGCCTCATATCGCAGGACTAGGGGAATTAGTTGACAACGGCAAACGATATCAATATTTCTGGCAGTTTGCTTTTGATTTCGTTTATTACATAGCTGCTGTTGCGTGCATAGAGGAATTTGTATTCCGCGGGATTATATATGAAAAGCTTAACATAATAACTAAAAATGAAATTGCAGCAATAGCAATATCCTCTGTTTTATTCGGACTGTTCCACCTGTTGGGCGGAAATATTGTTCAGCTTGTCGGAACGGCGGTTATAGGAGTTATTCTGTGCATATTCAGACTTAAAATCAAAAATTGCACAACACTCTCGCTGATAATAGCACACGGAATTTATGACGCAATGATAACTGTATGGACTGCGCTGTTTTGCAGCGGTATTAAATAATAAAATCGCTCCAAGCAAAATGCTTGGAGCGAAAATGCTTTCGGTCGCACGGTCACACCATAAAACCCAAAACTAATCTTAGTTAATATCGGGCAAAAAATCGCCCCTACAAAAAAGCAGGAGCGAAAATGCTTTCGGTCGCACGGTCACACCATAAAACCCAAAACTAATCTT
>CAZTRH010000119.1:0-3919 GCA_964616605.1 uncultured Ruminococcus sp. | reverse complement strand
ACCCTTACCTGCAGCCTTGTCAACATTTACGCTTGCAGACTTGATAACTGCAACATCAGCACCTTCAGCACGAGCCTTCTTGATGGAAGTTCTGAGTGCTGCTCTTGCGCTCTTGTTCTGCTCGGATTTAGCCTGAGCAGTAATTACTCTTTTCTTAGCGGACTTGATATTCGGCATTATTTTCACCTCCGTAAACTATTATTTGTAAAACAATCGTATTTTGCGTTAAAAAAACGGAATACTCAAAATGTATCATTTCTGTAATCCTGCATACCGTAATTTTCACGCTCTACAACGCGATTTGTCATAGTACGTTTTATTATAACATATCTGTTGAGAAATTGCAAGGGGTTTTGTTACATTTTTTTTAGTTTTTTCAAAAGTTTTCAACAAAAGATTATTTGTAACGCTGAGTCGGGTGTGGTTTTTGTCAGAAAATACAAAAATAGATTTAAGGAAACACCGCACAATTAACGGCTTTTGCCTTTGCCGCACGCTTGCCTGCATTTTTTCCGTCATCTTGCGTAAATTTTATTTGAATGCATTATGCGCTACGCGCAAAAAGCTGCGTCAGCCTTACTGCATAAAATTTGCACAATCTGCCAAAAAATCTGACAGTGCAATCGTACGACAATAATTATGCGGTGTTGCCTTAAATGTTTATCGGAAAGGAGAAAATTTTAATGGATAAGCGTGGACTGGCAGTGGAGGCAGGGCAAAATGTGAGAGGCTGCAACTGTATTCACAGACTTTCAAGGCGCATTGGAGCAGTTACGGTTACTGATATCAGGACAGGACATCACCAAAGCCCGTATAATAAAAGCGGAAGGTATATAACTCTGGAAGGGGACGTTACCGACAGAAATATGACAGCTCTTACGCAGCGTTCTATAATGCAGTTCCTTCCTGAGAAAGGACGGCTGCTGGCAGTGGGACTCGGAAATCCCGATATCACTTACGACCGTCTGGGGGCGGCAGTGATACGCACCCTGACGGCAAAGAGGGGACGGCGGTATTCGTTATGCGCTGTTGAAACAGATGTTGCTGCACGCACAGGGATAGAGTCGGCAAGACTTGTCCGTGCTGCTGCGAATGAAATGAAGGCTGATTGTGTGATAGTGTTTGACGCATTATCCTGTCATGCTCCGCAACGTATCGGAAAAACGGTTCAGATAACGGATATGGGGCTTGTTCCTGCGTCGGGAACAGTACAGGACGGAAAACTGTTAATCGGTCTTACAAGGGATAATCTGGGAGTGCCTGTAATAGCGGCAGGTGTGCCGCTTATGGCAGAGCTTTCAGCGGTAACCGGCACCCCTACCGATAAAGCGTTTCATATTACTTCGTCCGACTGCGATACACTTATTAAAATATGGGCGGAAATACTTGGGGGAGCAGTGGATCTGATTGTGGGATAAGCAGATTATACCATATTTATATAAATGGACGGTATTTGTCGATAACGGCTTATTTTGCTGAAAAACAGCGAATATTGTTAGTATAATAAAGCGATTTGTGCAAGGTGCATAAAAATGTAGCAAAAAATTCTATGAAATTCTCTCGTTGTATAGCATAAAATTTGCGTTCTGTGCTTGAAATTTCATAAGATTTGTGGTAAAATATTTCTTGTGATTGCGATAAAAGCAAGGTCACATCGGCTGAGATGTCGGAGGTTGCCGCAAGGTTCGTTTCGGTGGACTGATACGGGTAATTTCGACGGAGCTATGTTCGGGTTGAACTCGGGCGAAAAGTTACAGGGCGCGTGTCGATGTATAACTAATGGATACGTCGGATTAGAGAAGCGCGGGTGCTGGGCGGCGACAAAAGCGGTCAAAGCGGCATTACAGCGCAAAAGACTTGATTGTACAATGAACTGACTGAAGGTTAAAGTGGTCGGGATTCCGAAAAACTAACGTAGAGCGTTGGAGGCGTTAATAAACGTACGAAGGCGCTTTTTAGTAAGTTCAAAGTTACGAAACACACGGCTCAGTGGATTTTTCAAACTGGGGTAGACAGGAAATTCACAAACAAGAAGAAAGGTTGAAAAATCATGGCAAAGGAAAAGGTAAGAATTAAGGTTAAGGGTTACGAGCACAGCGTAGTAGACGCTGCTGCTGCTAAGATTGTAGAGGCTGCTAAGCGCGGCGGCGCAAGAGTCGCAGGTCCTATTCCGCTTCCTACTGACAAGCAGATCGTAACTATTCTGAGAGCGGTTCACAAGTACAAGGATTCTCGCGAGCAGTTTGAGCTGCGTACACACAAGCGTCTTATTGACGTAATCAACCCCACTCAGAAAACTGTTGAGGCTCTTCAGTCACTGGAGCTTCCGGCAGGTGTAGAGATTTCAATGGACGTTTAATCCTGTTACAGGGATGCGTCTTTGGAGTTATGTTGGCGGGTTTTCCGCGTGATACTTGCCAACCGCTAACCGAGCGCTGTTCGCAGCGTGAGGTCATGTTGTCCGTCGTAAGTCGGACAACCAATAACCAATAAGGAGGAAAACGATGAAAAAGGCAATCATCGGAAAGAAAATCGGCATGACGCAGATTTTCGACGAACAAGGCAAGGTTGTTCCTGTTACTGTTATCGAGGCAGGTCCCTGTGTAGTGGTACAGAAGAAAACAACCGAAAATGACGGCTATGAGGCAGTTCAGCTCGGCTTTGGCGATGTAAGCGCAAAGCATGTGAACAAGCCTGAGCAGGGTCATTTCAAGAAGAATGACGTAGCATTCAAGAAAACCCTTAAGGAGTTCCGTCTTGATGACATTTCCGCTCTTAACACAGGCGACGTCATCAAGGCTGACGTATTTGCGGCAGGTGACGTTATCGACGTTGCAGGCGTAAGTAAGGGTAAGGGCTTTACAGGCGCAATCAAGCGTCACAATCAGCACCGTCTGGACGAGTCCCACGGTTCCGGTCCTGTTGTAAGACAGGCAGGTTCTATGGGCGCATGCTCCTCTCCTTCGAGAATTTTCAAGGGCAAGGGCATGGCGGGTCACATGGGCGCAGAGAACGTAACAGTTCAGAACCTGACAGTTGTTAAGGTTGATGTTGAAAACAACCTCATCGCTATCAAGGGCGCTATCCCCGGTCCTAAGGGCGGCGTTGTTACAATTTGCGACGCAGTTAAGGCTTAAGAGAAGGAGGATACGATACTATGTCAAAGATAAATGTAGTTGATATGGCGGGTAAAGTAGTTTCCGAGCTTGAGCTTAACGATGCAGTTTTCGGAATTGAGCCGAATAAGACAGCAATGCACACTGCAGTTGTAAACTACCTCGCAAATCAGCGTCAGGGTACACAGTCCACACTTACCAGAACAGAGGTAAGCGGCGGCGGAAGAAAGCCTTGGCGTCAGAAGGGAACCGGTCACGCAAGACAGGGTTCTACAAGAGCTCCTCAGTGGAGACACGGCGGTATCGCACTTGGACCGAAGCCCCGTTCTTACAGAGTGGCAATGAACAAGAAACTCAGAAAGCTTGCTATGCTGTCTGCTCTTTCCTGCAAGGTAAGCGACAACGAAATGATCGTTGTTGACAGCATCAAGACTGATGAGTTCAAGACCAAGAACATGGTTAATATGCTCAAGGCTATCGGCGCTGAGGATAAGACCCTCATCGTTCTGGACAGCGTTGACGCAAAGGTTATCAAGTCTGCTAACAACATTGCAGATGTAAAGACCACACAGGTTGGCACACTCAACGTTTACGATATTCTCAACTGCAACAAGTTTGTTATCGTAAAGGGTGCTGTTGAAAAGCTTGAGGAGGTGTACGCATAATGGAAAAGGTAGCACAGGACATTATCATCAAGCCCGTTATTACCGAGCACAGCATGGACTGCCTCCAGCAGGGAAAGTACACTTTCAAGGTTGCGAAGAACGCTACTAAGGTAGAAATCGCAAAGGCTGTTGAAAAGG
>CAZTRH010000118.1:0-3953 GCA_964616605.1 uncultured Ruminococcus sp. | reverse complement strand
TCACTTACAGTATTCTCAGCAGTATTCGTTGGAATAGTGTTTTCAGGGAAAACGATTTTCATAGCTACCGTATTTTCGGATACATTTTCAGCAGCTTCGTCAACGGCAACACTTACAGGCGCTTCGGGGATTACGCTAGATACAGGTGTTTCGGGGATTACGCTAGTTGCGGATTGGATTTTTCCGCCGCACGAAGAACAGAACTTTGCATTATCTGAAAGCTCTTTTCCACATTTTGGACAAAACATAAATTACCTCCTAAAAATATAGCGGCGATGGTTCACACCGCCGCATACAAATCAATTATCAATCAACTTCAATGCTCTTTTCAAACTTTTTGCCGTTTGAGCTTATGTAAAGAGTATCATCTGCAACAACATAAACCACATTTTCAAATACAGAAATGGACGTAACGTCCTCGATTTTCTCAACTTTCTTCTTTGCCCCGCCCTTGACGCTGTAATACAAATTGCCGTCATCATCTGTAAAGACGCAAACACCGCTTTCTGTTACAACGTATCTTTTAACATCAGAGCTAATCTTTTCGTCCTTACCAAGATAATACAATTTATTATCATCATCAAGGTAATAAACGCTTGAAAGGGTGTTGTTAGCCTTTACAGACACCACATTATCATCAATTTCCTTAGCGTTCTTCGCATTGGAAACCTTGCCCTTAAAAAGCGTATAATCATCGTCAATATAAACAAACGATTTCATATCATCAGACAAACAGATATCTTCAATATCCTTTATAATATTCTTCTCACAGTCATACTCTTTGCCCTTGCGAAGAACATTATGGATAGCGTCTGATGTTGCAATGTAGAAATTATCAAAATTATCAATATAAGGAAATGAATAATAAGATGTTTTGTAATAGCAGTCAGCCATCGCGAATGCACTGCCATTGTAAGCTCTCATTCCGCTGTCACCATCAATCTTAGGATTAAAGCAATAAGTTTTGCCACCATCAATATAAACAAGCTTTGTGTGGTCGGTGCTTAAGCCTCTGATGTAAGAGTAAGAGTCTATTTTCTCCTCAGCGTCCTTCTTCAGACCATTTACATAATACAGATTTCCGTTTGATTTTCCATAAAGCATCTTGCCGCCATTGCTTACTGCGATAGGAATAATATCGGTTTCAAGGTTAATTGGCTTGCTGCCACCCTTCCACACATAAGTAACTATATCGTCATCGTCATAATCTGCAAAAGCTACAATCTTTCCGTCAGGAGAAATTACAGGATAGCAAGCATAATCGCTCTCAAGCTCTGCAATCTGTTTTGGTTTGCCGCCATTGTAAACGTAAACGCAGTCATCGGACACATAAGCTACGGTCTTTCCGTTTGCGGAAACAGCAACGCTTGATATTTCATCATCAGTGATTTCTGAAACTTTTCCCTTATCAACGAGATAAAGCACGTCATCATCGTCAACAACACAGATTGTATTATCCGGAGTATTTGCACAGATTTTAGCACTATACGAAAACTCCTTATCAATCTTCTTGCCATTGTAGAAGAAATAACGGTCGGAGCCATCATCATAATATGTATAGTGTCCTTTAATTTCCATCTTAGAACTGCCGGAACCTGCAATTACAGCAATGATAACCCAAAGCAGCACGATTATAACTACCGCTGCCGCACAGCAAATAATAAACACCTTGTTCTTAAGTAAAGCTTTGAAATTACCGCTCTTTACTGCGGCAGTCGCAGAAGCAGCATCGTTCTTAAGTGACTTTCCGATTTCCTCTGCGCCGTCTTTGATTTTCTTTGCAGCTTCAGACGCTGCTTCGGAAACCTCGTACTTCTTCGGAGCTGCATTCTCCGACGTAGTATCGGTGTCTGTCGGCTTGCTCTTTTCAAGGGAAACACCCGCATTGACGGGAGCTGCACTTGCAGCTTCGGAAGGCACACTTACGGCATCGGAAGGCGCCGCAAAAGTACTTGAAGGAGCATTATCTTCAGCAGTCGCATCTTCTGCTACATTATCAGCAACCACAGCCTTGGAAGAAACCTCCGACTGTTGAACAAGTACAGTTTTCTCGGCTGTCTGCTCACTTGATGGAGTTTCGGGTGCAGTATAGTCGCTTATCTTCTTTCCGCAGAAACCGCAGAAAGATGCTTCTTCGGGAAGTTCTGAATTACAAAACGGACAAAACATTTAAATTACCTCCTAATAATTAAGTGATACAAAAATTTAGTACATAAATTGCATTGTAATTATATTTTAACAGAAAAACAGTGATTTAGCAAGATAAATTTTACACAAAATATCATTCTGCTTGAAAAAGCTTTTGTAAATTATGAACAATTTTCCAATTGTCAGTTCAGTAATCTTACTACTTTTCAAAATATTGCTTTTATCCTTGACAAAAGTTGTTTGTAATGCTATAATTTAAAAGAAGATATATATGTAAACAGAAAGGATTATTTGAAAATGAAGATTAAATGCGTAAAAGGTACCCGTGATTTTCTTCCTGCCGAAGCTGAACTCCGCGAGAAGATCCAGAATACTATTTTTAATATATACCGTGAAAACGGCTTTTCAAGAATTATGACGCCTGCCGTTGAGGATATAGAAAACCTTGACAAGAGCGATGGCGGCGATAATTTAAACCTCATTTTTAAAATTCTGAAGCGTGGCGACAAACTTCGCAAAGCTATCGAAAGCGGCGAGGAAAGCGCACTTTGCGATATGGGTCTGAGATATGACCTTACGCTCCCCCTTACAAGATATTTTGCTTCCTGCCGCGAACAGCTGCCGATGCCTTTCAAAGCTATACAGATGGATAAAGTATATCGTGCAGAAAATCCTCAGAAAGGCAGACTGCGTGAGTTTATGCAATGCGATATTGACGTAATCGGTGACAGCACCCCTGAATGCGAAATCGAGCTTATTTCCGTTACAGCAAAAGCTCTTACGGCGCTTGAAATAGGCGATTTCACAATCCGTATCAACGATAGATCCGTGCTTCTTGCGCTGCTTGAAAAGCTTGGTTTCCCGAAGGGCGAGCTTTCTACTGTCTGTGTAAGCTTTGACAAACTTGATAAAATAGGCGCAGAGGGTGTTGCAGCCGAACTTTCAGAAAAAGGATTTAACAAATCAGCTGTTGACGGACTTTCCGATTTGCTTGCAAAGCTACCGCTTAAGCTTGATAAAATCAGCGAAATTGTTGGAAACGAAGCCACAAGCCGACTTTCCGAAATAATTCGTAAGAGCGAAGAAATCGCCGGCGGAAAATACAACATTGAATATGATGTTTCACTTGTGCGTGGTCAGGGCTATTACACAGGAACTGTATTTGAAGTACGCTCAGAAAAATTCGGAAGTTCCGTTGCAGGCGGCGGACGTTATGATAAGCTTATCGGAAAATTCCTGAGCGAGGATATTCCTGCCTGCGGCTTCTCGATTGGCTTTGAACGCATTTTCAGCATTTTGTCTGATGAAAACCGCAAAGCAAGCGCCCGCGAGAAAATTGCTATATTCTACGATGAGGACTATATGGCAGTTTACGCAAAGGCTGAGGAGCTGCGCAGCACATATGATGTTGCAATCTACAAAAAGCCAAAAAAGCTCGGCGCATTCTTAAACAAACTGCAAAACTTTGGATTTGCAGGATTTGCTTATGCAGACGGAAATATAAAGATGTTTGAAAGGCAGTGACGAGATGTTAAAAATTCTGATCGCCGGCAAATCGGCAGCAGGTATTGCCGAGGGTCTGGAGCGTCTTGGACTGGCAACCGCTTTTATTGATGAAAACGACGCTTTCCCGGATCTTGGATTGTTTTCTGCCGTATATTTTTCGGGACAATTTCCCGCATTTTCAGAAAAAAGCAAAAATATGGCAAAGGAGCTTTGCAAGCGCTGTGCAGATTTTTCAATACCCGTTATCTTCGACCCTGATTTAACAGACGAAACAGCAGATAATCATTCAGCAATAAACC
>CAZTRH010000117.1:0-3958 GCA_964616605.1 uncultured Ruminococcus sp. | reverse complement strand
ATAAATTACGATGTGGTATCGGGAAACGACTCCGACAGCGGAGCTTTTCTCAGAGGAATTTTTGTTTCCTGCGGCAGCGTCACCGACCCTAATAAGGAATATCACCTTGAAATGATACTCCCTGAAAACAGCCGTACCGAGCAGCTTCGCACATTCCTTGGCGAGCATGGTATGACGGCGAAAGTGACCGAACGTTTGAAAAACAGCGTGCTTTATTTTAAAACCAGCGAGCTTATCGAAGATTTTCTGACTTATATCGGGGCAGGCTCTCACGCACTGGAAATAATGCAGGTGAAAATTGAAAAGGATATCCGTAACCGTGCAAACCGCTGTGTGAACTGCGACAGCGCAAACCTTGACAAGACCGTTGCCGCAAGCGAAAAATCCCGTAGAGATATCGAAACGATATACGAGTTTCTGGGCGAGGAAAACTTAACGCCCGAACTTCGGGAAACAGCAAGGCTGCGTATTGAAAATCCCGAAAGTTCGTTGTCGGAATTGTGCGGACTGCACAGTACGGAGATTTCGAGAAGCGGTCTTAATCACAGATTGAAAAAGCTCTCGAAAATAGCGGCAGAGCTAAGGAGCGGCGCGGAATGATAAAGGCACTAAAGGCGGCTTTTCCGAAAACAATACCGATTATGACGGGTTTTTTGTTTTTGGGGACTGCTTATGGAATATATGCAAGAACCGAGGGACTTGCAGCGGCAGTGCCGATTATTATGGCGGCTGTGGTGTTCGCAGGTTCTATGGAGTTTGTGGCGGTGAACTTGCTTACAGCACCATTCGACCCGCTTGGTGCGTTTGCGATGGCGGTTATGGTAAACGCAAGGCACTTGTTTTACGGACTGGCGATGTTGACGAAATATAAGGGAAAATTCAAGCCGTATCTGATTTTCGGATTGTGCGACGAGAGCTTTTCCATAAACTGCACCGCTGAACCGCCCGATGATGTGGACAGCGGAAAGTTTTACTTCTGGGTGACTATCCTCAATCAAGCTTATTGGGTTACGGGAGCGGCAATTGGTTCGCTTGCAGGCTCGTTTATCGGGTTTGAGATAAAGGGTCTGGATTTTGTGATGACGGCTTTGCTTGTGGTTATCTTCCTCGATAATTGGCTGAAAGAAAAAAAACACGCTTCTTCGCTTATCGGTATAGGAGCGGCGGTGGTGTGCCTGCTGTTTTTCGGCAGCGACAGTTTCATTATCCCGTCAATGGCGGTGATAGTTTTGCTGCTTACGGTGTTCCGCTCAAAGCTTGAAAAGGCGGTGGACGGGAAATGACGGTTTTTCAGACCGCCGTAATGATAGCGGCTGTGGCACTCGGCACAATGCTGACCCGATTTCTGCCGTTTATCGCATTCAACGGAAAAAAACCTGTCCCGAAATACGTTGAGTATCTTGGAAAAACGCTCACGGGAGCGGCTTTGGGACTGCTTGTGGTGTACTGCTTCAAAAGCGTAAGCGTAACGGCAGCACCGTACGGACTGCCCGAATTGATTTCAACGGTGGTTATCGTGGCTGCGCACCTATGGAAGAGAAATATGCTGCTGTCAATAGCGGCAGGCACAGTGTGCTATATTGCGCTTGTGAATTTTGTTTTTTGATTGGAATTGTGAAAGGAGATATATGAAATGAAAGTAATGTTGGTAAACGGTTCGCCTCATGAAAACGGCTGTACTTACACAGCACTCTGCGAAGTGAAAAAAACTCTGGAAGAAAACGGTGTTGAAGCCGAGATATTCTGGGTCGGCAACAAGCCGATTACGGGTTGCATAGCGTGCGGTTTTTGCTCGAAGAACGGCCGCTGCTTTGCGGACGATACAGTAAATGCTTTTGTGGAAAAAGCACGCACGGCAGACGGCTTTGTGTTCGGCTCGCCTGTGCATTATGCGGCGGCTAGCGGACTGCTCACAGCGTTTATGGACAGAGCGTTCTATTGCGGTAAGAGCGCATTTGTCGGAAAGCCAGCCGCAAGCGTTGTAAGCTGCCGCAGAGGCGGTGCGAGTGCGGCATTCGACCAGCTGAACAAGTATTATACGATAAGCTCAATGCCTGTTGTGTCATCGCAGTATTGGAATCAGGTTCACGGGTGTACGCCTGAACAGGTAGTAAAGGACGAAGAGGGAATGCAGACTATGCGCACTCTTGCACGGAATATGGCTTGGCTGCTGAAGTGTATTGAACTTGGAAAGGCACAAGGAATAGCCTTTCCCGAAACAGAACCCAAGATTTCCACAAGTTTTATCCGTTGATTTTCGGAGGAATATATGAATTTCTTTAAACTTCAATTGTGCTGCCTTATAATAGTGCTTTATGTTGCGTTCATTTACATCAAGGGCAGCATAAGATACGGCAGAAAATCAATAGGAACACCGTATAGCGCACTGCTTATGCTGTCGCTTGGCGCAATTGTTTTTGACGGAGTTACTGCGTATACAGTAAACCATCTCGACACGATAAGCGGCGTTGTAAACAGAACTTTGCACGCACTGTTTCTGTGCTTTCTGGACGGTGTGATTTTTGTGTTTTTTCTATATATATTGTGGGCTACGGGGTTTTTCCCGAAAAAGAAAAGGCTGCGTATACTGATATTTGCGCCTGTTGCTGTAAATCTGGCAGTTGTTCTGGCTTTTATCGGAAAACTGGAATTCTGCGAGGGCAAATATACAAACTACTCGATGGGTGCGTCTGCAAGCACTTGCTTTATAATGGTGGGAATTTATCTGCTGTTGTCAATTGTGTTTCTGGTGCGTGGTTTTCGCAATATCAAAAGCGAAAAGCGCATTGGAATTGTGACTTATATGCTGGTTGTAATGATGTTTTCGATAGTGCAGATGATTTTCCCTGAAATGCTTATCACAAGTGCGGCAGTAACTACAATGGTTCTGGGTGTGTATCTCAATTTTGAGGATAACGCTCTGAAAGAACTTGCGGAATACTATCGTGAAACAGTCGTAAGTTTTGCAACGCTTGTTGAAAACCGTGACAAAAGCACAGGCGGTCATATCGTTCGTACAGCGAAGTATGTGGAATTGATAACAGACGAGTTGAAACGCAAAGGGCGCTTTAAAACGCTGCTTACAAAGGATTATGTGGATAATCTGATTAACGCTGCACCTATGCACGATATCGGGAAGATATCTATTCCCGATTCGGTGCTGCAAAAGCCCGGAAAGCTCACTGATGAAGAATATTCGATTATGAAAACGCATTCTGCGGTGGGCGGAAATATCATCAAGGAAACATTTTCCAATTTCGGAAATACGGACTATTGCAAGATGGCTTTTGAAGTGGCACGCTATCACCACGAGAAGTGGAACGGCAGAGGTTATCCTGATAATCTCAAAGGAGATAAGATACCTCTTTGCGCAAGGATTATGGCTGTGGCAGACGTGTTTGACGCTGTTTCGGCAAAACGCTGTTACCGTGACGCAATGCCGCTTGACAAGTGCTTTGAGATAATAAAAAACGGCATCGGCGAGGATTTCGATCCTGTGATAGCGCAAGCGTTTCTGGATATCCGCGAGGAAGTGGAAAAGGTGTGCCATGAGTTCGCCGATGAAAAAGAACAAATTCAGCAGTGATTAAATAACAGTACCGCCAAACTTCGTTTGGCGGTTTTGCGTTTTTGGCTCGCCCTGCCCTAACGGCAGTGCGCTTTTGCTTCGCAAAAGACCGCCAAAAGCTGCCGCCTCCCAACGGGTCGCAGGGGCGACAAAAAGTTATAAATTGATAAAACTTAATAAGGATATTTTTTCACCCACGGCTTTGAAGCAAAACTACTCTAATGCTTCTGAGCCTGTTTTTTTGTCCAGATTGATTATCCCCACACCCTTGTAAAGAATATCAATCCTCTGTTGGTGATTATTTGAGGTCTTGTCCACATTGTGAACTATAATCCTGTCAACAAACTCGCCGAGTATTGCGGTGGTAAGCTCCGTAATCTCGGTGTATTT
>CAZTRH010000116.1:0-4043 GCA_964616605.1 uncultured Ruminococcus sp. | reverse complement strand
TATCACGATAATGTGAATAAATCTACGGTGTTTTCATCTGACCCAACACCTCAAGGAAGTGCTGTCCGATGGTTTCTGGGTCATAGTTGTTGGCTTCGCAGATAAACCGCAGTCCATCTTGTGTCAGTAACCGACCGTTGTTTCTGTTGCGGTAGAGTTGTTCGTAATCGGCAATCTGCTTCTGAGTCAGCGTCTTTTTCGTAATCGTCCTACATATAAAAAAACCGGGCAGTCCCGGCATAAAACTTACCCTGCAAAAGCGAACATACCCTGCAAAGGTGTACCTTTATTTTTTCGTATCCTTGTATCAAACTCTGCATAGTCATTTCATAAGCGTTTCCCTGAAAACAAAACTTGACATTTCGGGGTTCGGCTCGTCGTGGAGCAGTAGGTAAAGCGGATGGTCGATGGCTTTTTCTTTACCACCGCTGTCGGTGTATCTATAGAGGTGCAGCGGAAGCCCTGCGACCGCTTCTGCAAGAATACGGACACAAGAGTAAACCGCCGTCATTTGCATTGCGGAACGCTCGTTTACGTATTTACCTGCGGTTGAACCGCCCATAAAGAATGTGTACGAACTACTCGCTGTACTGTTCTGGGGCTTGTCGTGGGACTTAAAGAGTCCTGAAAAGATACCCATTGTAATTCCTCCTTAAAAATGGCATAAGAAAAGCACCCATCGTTTCCGATAGATGCTTTTCGATATTCGTTTTGTTATTACTTTTCAATTAAATCTTCCATCGTGCAACCGAGTGCTTTGGCTAGACGATATACTGTTTCAACGCTTGCTTTATTGATGTCTTTATTACGTTGCTCATACATTTGAATGGAGCGCAAACGAACATCCGCCATCTTTGCAAGCTCGGCTTGTGTACAGCCATATGCAACACGGATGCGCTTGAGATTGGTATCGGTGTAAAAGAGCTTTATTTGTTCATCAACGATATCCACAAACTTTGTGATATCCGCTTCGTGTAAGGTATAGTACATTTGCTGTAGATCCGCAAATGTGATGACCTTAAATATCTCACTGTATTTTCTGCCAGAATACCACTGATAATAAGCAACAGCCCACCCAATCCAATATTCTTTAGAACGACCGAAGCGTTCTTCAGGCTCGTTGACGATTCCCCTTCCCATTGTTTCAGCCACAATCTCAATTACGACCTCTATGCCGCTTTTCCCCGCGAGGTAAGTAGGCTCACCATTTTCCATTCGTTTGCTGATGGTACTTGCAAGGAAAAGCTTTACAAAGTTGTCACCTGTCATTCCGCAAGTGTTGATCGCATAGTCGAAGGCATCACCTAATACCGATTGAGACTTATTTAGATATATTTCTTGGTATGCGCGGATCATCGTTTGTAATCCCTCCTCTTATGATATCTTGGATATACAAGCCATCACTTTCCTCTTCCAGTATATCAAGATAAAGCTGATTGGCTTCATCATCTCTTGCTTTACGAAGAACATAGAATTCTTCTTTTTCAGCCACGTCAAAACCTTCAAATTGTATGCGTGAAAATGCGAATTTTGATTTAAGAACAATCTGCTCTCCGAGTTTGCCGAGTCGCATAGCTCTTGCAAGCTGCTCTACAGAAATACCATTATTCAAAAACGTTTCTGCGTAATCGAAGTACGAATCATCCGCACGATAACCTGTAATCAAGTCATATGCATTGACGTTGACACCGAAATTGTCAATCAAATATCTTTTGGCTTTTCGCACAATCGGTGTTTTGATTGCGAAAACGCGGTGCTCAACAAGAACCGCAATCCAGTTCAGAATTGTGTAATCGGGGCTGTTAAGATTTAGAATGTTCATATATTCGGTATCCAATGTATAGCGGTTAGAAAAGCCGTCACGCAAAGAAGATACTGCCCATTCCTTGGCAAGTCCCTCGGTTTCGGTACAATAAAAGCCGAGTCCAAAGTCATTTGTCTTCTTTCCTTCTCCAAAAGTAGGCACTTCCACGATTTTTTCCGAACCATGAAAAAGAGTGATATTTTTATCCATAGCGCATGACCTCCTATTTCTCTCACCAATATTATATCACCAAAGTGATAGTTTGTCAAGCAGTTTTGAAAAAATCCAAAAAACATATCACTACAGCGATAGTTGCTGGATCTAAATAAATAAAAGCCCGCGCTGATCATAAACGCTGGCACTGGTGTCGTTACCACAACGGATTGCTCTGTCGAGCACCATAATGGTTGCAACGGCACCATCTATTTTTTCGGTTGACTTTTCCTTGTCGGGCTTGATGTTACCCGCAGGGTCGGTTTTGATAAAAATGTTGTCCATCATCCAACGAAGGACTGCGTGGCCGCCGTGGGCAATTCTCTCCCCCAGCACAAGGTTCATCAGTTCCTTCGTAGGCGGAGACATATCCTTGAATCCTTGACCGAAAGGAACAACAGTAAAGCCCATACATTCCAGGTTCTGAACCATCTGGACAGCGCCCCAACGGTCAAAAGCAATCTCACGGATGTTAAAACGCTCACCAAGACGCTCGATGAACTTTTCAATGTATCCGTAGTGAATTACATTACCTTCGGTGGTTTGCATCAGCCCTTGACGCTCCCAAATATCATACGGCACGTGGTCCCTTCGGACACGCAGTTCCATACACTCTTCAGGAATCCAAAAGTATGGTAGAACGATGTATCGGTCATCCTCATCGGTAGGTGAAAAGACAAGCACCAAAGCGGTAATATCCGTAGTAGACGAAAGGTCAAGCCCACCGTAGCAGACTCGACCTTCGAGTTCATCTTCATTTACAGCAAAAGCGCATCGGTCCCACTTCTCCATCGACATCCAACGAACAGCCAGTTTTACCCATTGGTTGAGTCGCAACTGTCGGAAGGCATTCTCCTCTGCCGGGTTCTGCTTTGCGGATTCGCAAGCGGCACGGACCTTGTCGATGCCAACTATGATGCCGAGGGAAGGATTGGCTTTCTTCCACACCTTGGGATCAGTCCAGTCATCATTTTCATCTGCACCGTATATAACGGGGTAAAATGTGGGGTCAACTTTTCGACCTTCGATAATGTCCTTTGCTTTTTGATGGGTCTCGTAGCAAATGGATTTTGTATCTGTTCCTGCGGTGGTGATAAGAAAATACAGAGGTTGCATACGTGCATCACCGGAGTCCTTTGTCATAACATCAAAGAGCTTGCGGTTGGGCTGTGTATGTAACTCGTCAAAAACAACGCCGTGTATATTAAAGCCGTGCTTGGAATAAGCCTCAGCTGATAACACTTGATAGAAGCTGTTTGTCGGAATATATACGATACGCTTGGTAGCGGTCAGTATTTTCACACGCTTTGAAAGCGTGGGACACATACGCACCATATCTGCAGCCACCTCAAAAACGATAGACGCCTGTTGACGATCCGCAGCACAGCGTATCTTGTCTTTCCTCCGCACAAAGGGCAATGCTCTCTGTCCGCACCGTTTACCGCTTTGATTATCGGCACTTTACAATTGTCGCACCAATACAATTCGAACGGAATATCTTCCTCAGTCACTGCACCGCAAACAGAACATTTCTTCTCTTCTGTTTCACGATTACACTTCTTACACCACATTAACAATCACCTCCTTCATCAATGTTTCAAGCTATATATGGGACTATTCTTTGTCTGGAATTACTTCAACAATATCTTCAATCTTTACACTTAATGCGCTACAAATTTTAGCTATTGTTTCCGTAGATACATGCTCATTACTGGCCATCTTCGCAATAGTAGATTTACACACGCCAGACTTAGCAATCAAATCCTTTTTCTTCATCTTACGATCAATAAGTAATTTCCACAGTTTATTGTAACTAACAGCCATTTTGCACCTCTCATATTAATCTCATATTAGCAGTTACTTTTATTTATAGTATACCATATTGTCCTATAAATCAAGATAATCGCGGACTAAAAATTTACTGAGTTTGATTTCAGTGAATTACTATTCAGTAGGATTTAATTCTTTAGTGCTGTAATAGGCACAACATAAACTCCGTCAGGCCTTTGATATGCGGCGTTAGACA
>CAZTRH010000115.1:0-4125 GCA_964616605.1 uncultured Ruminococcus sp. | reverse complement strand
GTTAGGGCAGGGCGAGCCAAAAACGCAAAAGCGCCAAACGAAGTTTGGCGGTTAGTCCAACCCCTCCCCGACAGGGAGGGACGGTAAGTTGCGAGGCTACCGCATGCCGCTTTGGTGCAGTGCGTCCTGCACTGCACTTTGTTGCGGCTGCTGTGACGTTATTGTCACACCCTTGCGACCCCTCCGGGGGCGTTGCCCTGGGACCCCTTTTTTTGAAAAATCAACATAAAAATTAGGTTTGTCTACAAACTGAATCCCCTCGCAAATGCGAGGGGATAAATTGTTTATTAACCCTTGACTGCACCAAGAGCAACGCCTTCTACGATATTCTTAGAAACGAAGAAGTAAATAATTACAACAGGAATGATCGAAAGGAAAATCGTCATATAAACCTGACCGTAATCCGCACCACCCGAAAGAACAGAAGTAGAAAGCTTCTGAATAAGGATCGGGACAGTTTTTAAATTATCTTTGCTCTTCAGAATAAGTGAAGGAGTAAAGAAGTTGTTCCACGACGCAACAAAAGCGAAAATCAGCTGAACTGCAATAGCAGGCTTCATAATAGGAAGCGAAATCATATTGAATGTTCTGAACTCGCTGCAGCCGTCCACACGAGCAGCCTCGACAACCTCAATCGGGAATGAACTCTCCAGATATTGCTTCATATAGAAGAATACAGAAGGAGCGGCAATGGACGGAATAATAAGCGGCCAATAAGTTTCCATCATACCCATCTTATCAACAAGAGAAACAAATCCGACAGACGATACCTGTGTAGGAATCATCATGATGATAAGAATAAAGTTGAAAGTAAATTTCTTGAGCTTAAAATCATAAACATGAATGCCATACGCCGTCATAGCCGAAAAATAAGTAGTAAGCAAGCATGAAGCACCTGCAACTATCAAGCTGTTAAGCATACCACGAAGAATAGGAACACTTACAGTATTGAAAACGCTGTTCGGGTCATTATCACCGTTGATTGTGTGATCCAGGTTCTCAAGGAAGCTTGTTCCCGGAATAAGCGAGAACGAACCTTGAAGAGCAAATCTATCTCTCGTTGTATTAACAAGAAGAATAAAAATCGGGAACAACGCAAGTATCGTTACGAAAACGAGGAAGATGTAGGAGAAAACTCTAGCAGTGGTAATCTGAGCGCGCTGGCTCGGAGTTTCACCGGTCTTATTATAGTTCTTTGTATCCATACTGCATCCTCCTTACTTTGCTTTCTTTTTCTTCGGCTTTGCCTTTTCGGGACTTGTAACCATCGTCTTATAAACGATAAGGCTGAGTACACCGGTAACAGCAAAGATAAGAACTGACAACGCACCACCCAGACCATACTGTCGGCTTGCACCGGTAATAAGGTTGTTCAGATACATTATCATAGTCTTGGAGCTTTCAACAGGCGTTGACTGAATTCTCATAATCTGCGGTACATCGAACATCTGCAATCCGCCGATGAGCGAAGTAATAGCAACATAAACAAGAATAGGCATAAGCAGCGGCAAAGTAATCTTGAAGAATACCTGACCACCGGTTGCACCGTCAATCTGCGCTGCCTCAAACAAGCTCTGGTCGATACCCATAATACCTGCCATAAGCAGTATTGTGGTATTACCGAACCACATAATGAAGTTTACGAAAGCAACAACTCCACGTACACCCCACGGATTTGCGAGGAACGTGAAAGTTTCGCCGGAAATGCTCTTAATAATAGCATTGATAGGACCAACATCACTGAACAGGCTGACAAACAGCAAGGAATAGGAAGCCGCCATTATAAGGTTCGGCATATATATTACTGTCTTAAAAAATCTCTGTCCCTTAATTCTAAGTCTTGCAGATGTAAAGATTACAGCCAGCAGAAGCGAAAACAGCAACTGCGGAACAGCACCCAACACCCACATAATCATTGTGTTGCCGAAATAACGAAGGAAAAGAACATCACCGCTTGAATCCACGCTCATAAGCTTCGCATAATTTTCAAATCCTACAAATGTCTGATGATATTCAAAAGTTGCAGGATCAAATCCATAATCAAGGAAGCTGTAATAGAATGTGGATAAAGTAGGTATCAATGAGAAAACGATATAGACAATGAAAAACGGAATAATAAATATGTATCCCCATTTTGCATAGCTAATCGACTTATGCTTTTTGTTCATTGCGTTTACCTCTTTTCGTAATTTTCTACCAAGGTCATGGCATTTTATCACATCAGCTTATAATAAAGAGGTGAAGCGAGCCGCCTCACCTCTTTAAGCTCACACGATATTCAATTCACATAAAATCAGTCGTGAGTAATGCTAGGAGCAACCTCAGCCAGTTTAACGTAGAATGCCGACATAGCCTGTTCCTTAGTAGATGTACCATTAAGGTAGGAAAGCATATTGTTAGGCAGATCCTCGTTGAAGGTCTGGTCGTAAACAGTGTGCAGAGAAGAATCCCAAACGATCTCATCAGCCATGCCTGCAAATACCTTTACATGGTTCTGACCACCAAGGAATGCATTGCCATAAGAAGCGTCATTTGCATACTTGTTAACAACGTTCTTGTTGTTCGGGAACTCATTAGCCTTAGAGAGAATATAATCCATAATATCCTCGTTAGCAGTAAATGCGTTCATGATATCAGCGATCATCTTGGGGTTATCAGAGCCGGACGCTGCCATCAGCCATGTACCGCCCCAGAAGTGAGCCTGCGGACCCTTGCAGATTGCCCAGTCGCCGCTTGTCTTTTCCTGAGCAGTACCCATGCAGAAATTGAAGTACCAAGCCGGACCGATACAGCACATCATCTTGCCGTCAACGTCCATCTGTGTGCTCTTCTCAGCATCCCAAAGACCATAAGTCAAAGACCAGCCATTGTTTACAAACTTCTCAGCCTGTGTAAGCCACTGGTTGAAAGAGTCATGAGTAGCGAACTTATCGCCGTTGAGGTAAGAAACCTTGGAGTTGTTAGCAAATGTTCTGTATGTCTCCACAGGAGAAGCGAACATTACATAACCCTTATCCTTAGCCTTCTGAGCTGTTTCCTCTACCTTATCCCATGTAGCAAGAGCTTCCTGAACCTTATCAGGATCATCTGTTCCAAGAACGTCCTTAGCAATTGAACGTCTGTAGATGAATACAGAGGGGTTAGCCTGCCATGAAACACCCTTCAGAGTACCATTGGTATCCTTAGCAGCATTGTATGTATAAGAATAACCTGTATCCCACTCGCCAACGCCGAGAGCCTTAACGTCCTGAGAAACCTTTGCATTGGAGTACTTCAGAATGTAGTCAGCTTCTGCAAGGAAGAGGTCAACCTTATCATCAGCAGCTGCGCTGTCCTGCTTCATAAGAGCATCGTCAAGAGCCTTCTGGTATGCGCCGCCCTCGTTAGGAGTTTCAACCCAATTGATTGTAATTCCTTCGGGAGCCTTGTATCCGGATCCTTCTACATACTTCCTGAAGTCGCCGTTCCAGCAGTAAATATTGAATACCTTACCCTCACCGGTCGTATCAAATGTGCCTGTACCAGCCTTCTGAGCATCCTCGTAGGTAATAGCGTTAGGTGTGTTGCTACCGCTGTTGCCGCTGTTGCCGCTGTTGCCGCTGTTGCCGCTGCCGGACTCATCCTTACAGCCTGCAAGTGAAAGAACTGTTGCTGCAGCTATCACAGCTGCCAATATCCTTTTCTTCATTAGTATATTCCTCCCAAAAAATTGGTTTACGTTATTTCTCAATAACGTTTTGTCTTATCCGAATGACCGTCAACTTTTTGTTTTCGTATCGCTTTCGGATTACATTGTTAGTTTAGCATAAAATTTTGAATTTTTCAACCCCTTTTTTTAAACTTTTTTTCACTTCAGCCACAGAAAACGTTTTCACGTCACTGTTTTTGTTCATTTTGCCAAATGTCGAAATAATTAAATTTTTAACAAACCCAAAATCATTGTGACGAATAAACCGCATTTTAAAGCCATTTTTTTGCATTAAAAATTTTCATTTAATTTTTTTTGCAGAAATATCTTAAATTTGTAACTTTTTTGTAATCTTTCTTTGTGCAAAATGCCAAATTTCATAGCCGTTTTTCTGTAAACGATAACAAACACACTTTTTTCACACTCTGTTATTTAAT
>CAZTRH010000114.1:0-4170 GCA_964616605.1 uncultured Ruminococcus sp. | reverse complement strand
GTGAATTGCCAATCAATATTCTGCTGAGTTCTCTTGAACGAACAACAGAAGCCTTGTCGTTATCCTCCTGTTTCTCACTGGTCTGTGCGTCATCAGAGATATTTTCATCAGATGCCTCAGCCGAAACATCACTCTGAACATCAGCTGTATCATTTTCAGCTGCCAATACACCGCTGTTAGTATCAACAGCTGCTTCGGCATTCTGCTCTTCACAAGCTTCCATGTCATTGTTATCAGAATGCACTGAATTATCAGTACCTGCTTCACTGCCGACAATCTCCGTATGCGGAACAGGGTCAACAGCAGGCTCAGCAACAGGCTGAACCGATGGCATTACAGCATTCTGAACAGGCACTTGAACAGACGGTGCAACAGGAATATCCGTATTCATCTGCTGAGTTGCCATCTGACGGCGGCGGTCAACAAATTCACGTCTGACATCTTCGGGAATTTCTGAGGGAGCAGAGTACCAGAAAAAGCTTTCGCGAAGTTTTTCTATCCAAAATCCGCCATTCTTGCTTCGGATTGAAAGTGCAACAGAACGGATTTCATTTTCTTCATCAGTCGCTGCAATAGAATTATCGTGAGTAAGAACAACAAGAACACCAAGTTCAGCTGCTTTCTTGATAACAGGAACACAGCTGTTTACAACTTCGGGATCGTACTTCTCAGGGAAACCGTGCAACACAAGAATGCGGGACATCTTATCGCTAGTTGGTGCCGACTCAGCGTTACGGCAGAAATCTTTTATTCTGGATTCTGCTTCGCCCATAGTCTGCGGCACTACAACAAACGGATTTAAGCCTTTTCCGAGCATTGAAATATGTCCCAGACAATCGGGAGAATATGTAGACGGCTCACAAAAAAGGCAATCTGTTATATCATGTCCAAGATATTTTATAATATTAAGCAGCAATCGCTGAATGCCGCCAAGAAGATATTGCTGATTACGCTCATCATAATCAAGGTAAATTACGCTGCCATTCTGCACAGAAAGACGCATAGGCGCACCAATGGTATGCGCTGCGGCATTGTACTCACCGTTGGAGGTAAGCGACAAATCAGGTTCAATCTCCACAGGAACAGAAAGTTTTACTCTGCGCTGTCCGATACTGATAAAAGATTTATCAGGGATATTTGCTGTTCCGGTACTGTTAAACGCTGATTTATCGAACATCAGCATTTTGAGGTAATTGTGAAAATCCTCCGACTGAACATATTCTTTAACCTGCTCGTCATGCTTTCTCTTTCGGTCATTAAGTGCAGCAACATCACTGTCGTACTGACGCTTAGCCTGTACTTTACTGCCTTCTATAAGCTGACGTGTTTTCTCAATTTTTTCTTCATAGAACAGTTTCTGACCCGTAGCCTTGACATAAAGCGTTTCAGCATTCATATCGTTATGCGAATCAAGCTTAATTGTCTGACGGATACTCTCCAGAGTACCCTCAGGAGTTTCAAATGCAGTAGTTGCCTGTTCAAGTTCGCTTGCGTGTTCTCTCGCATAATCAATATAATATTGAAGCTTGCTCATTTTAGTGCGAATTTCTTGAATTTTCTCAGCCAGATCCCTTTCGGAAGATTCACAATAATCGGTGTACTCCTTGTAAGCGTTTTCAATATCCTGCGAAATCTGCTTCTCCTCGCGGGACATTTCCGCAAACTTTTCCAGAATTTCATTTACTTTTTCAGCCATAACGGTATCTCCTTAATTCATAAAATTCGCAAACACAGGAACATTTTGGATTATAAAATCCAACTATTATAATTATACATAAAATATCAATCCGTGTCAATAGTTTTTATCAATTTTGAACAGAATATTTCGGTAAAGATTAGATTTCGATTTAATTTAAAATTTCGGACTATGAACAAACATCACAGATAGCCGCAGCATACAGCACACAGTCCCGAAGAAGTTCATCTACGGTAATAAATTCATTATCCCCGTGCATATGATAATCGGTATCGCCTCGCTCAGCTCCGAAAGCTACGCCGCCGCTTATGTCATGAACATAAGTGCCGCCGCCAATCGCAACGCAATAGCCCTTTTCGCCTTCCACCTGTTCATATACCCTGAGAAGCGATTGAACAAACTCATCATTTTCGGATACGATATGCGGCTCATCGCCCATATAATCCACAAAGGCGAGTCCTTCCCGTGTGAACGTCTCACGTTCAAGGCATTCTGTCTGTGCAAGTGTTCTGCAAGTCGGAAAACGCACATCTACTGTGCCCGAGGCTTTTCCGTCAGCAACATCGAATATGCTGAACACACAAGTAAGCGCACCGCTTTCATCTGAGCATTTCATTCCGATAGCATTTCCGTCAGTTTCACCAAACGGAAACAGCTTCTCAAGCGCTTGAAAACAAGGAATAGCACATATTCTGTTTACAAGTGAAATCAAACCCACTATTGCATTAACACCGCTTTCGGGTGTAGACGCATGAGCGGAACGTCCTCTGCACACAATCTTCACTCCGTCTTTAACCTCGTATGCATCAAATTCAGCTTGATTGTCATTTTTTTCAATTGCATTCAAAACTGTTTCATACGAAATCCCACGCAAAACCGTTTCCGCTCTGTCGGGAACAGCATTCGGAATTTTTCCGCCATGAAACTCAACAACTTCGCAATCACCGAGATTTCCGCTGAACCGAGAACGCATCATACCCTTTTCGATATTGATTATCGGAAAACTTCCGTCAGGCGTAAACACTTTCGGCGGAAATTTTTCCTGCTTCTTGTAAATCTCAAGGTCGTCAGAACCATTCTCTTCATTCGTTCCGAATATCAGACGTACACCCTTTGTAATCGAAAGTCCCAGTTCCTTTACGCAAAGCAGCGAAAACAATGCAGCCACCGCAGGACCTTTATCGTCAATCGTACCTCTGCCATACAGTACGCCGTTTCTCTCAACCATATCAAATGGGTCTTGCTCCCAGTTCTGCGGTTCAACAGGCACTACGTCCAGATGAGCAAGTATTCCAAGCTCAGGTTCTCTGCCATCGGGAAGATAATCCACGCACAAAACTGCATTTCCAACATTCTTTGTCGCAAAGCCGAGTTTTTTACAGATTTCTTCCATCTTAAGCAAAGCTCTTTTCGGTTCTGCCCCAAACGGTGCTCCTTCTGACGGCGTCCCCATCACACTGGGAATTGCAATCAATTCACGCAGTGCATAAAGCAGTCTGTCTTTGTGCGAATACACCCAATCTGTTATTCTGTCAGTCATAGCTTATCCTTTATTGTTCATTATACCGATCATCATATCAGCAACTTTATAAACGTCACCGCAGCCTGTTGTAATAACAAGGTCGCCGCTGCAAACATTATCCGTTACATATTTTGCAACTTCTTCAAACTCCTTGAACCACACACAACCGTCTATCTTTTCAGCGAGGTCGGCTGTATAAATGTTATAGGTGTTTTTCTCACGGCTGCCCATAATCTCAGTAAGCACTACCTTATCCGCAATGGATAAAGCGGCTGCAAAATCGTCCAGCAATGCCGCAGTTCTGGAATATGTGAACGGCTGATGAACAACCCACACCCTTTTGAAGCTCATAGCTTTTGCAGTACGCAGTGTAGCTTCAATTTCAGCCGGGTGATGTCCGTAATCGTCAACGAAAGTCACGCCGTCTATCTCGGCAAGCTTGTCGAAGCGCCGCATTGCACCTTTAAAATCATGAATGCCTTTTTTTATCGCTTCAAGCGGTATTCCTGCGGTATGCGCCGCAGCGCAAGCCGCAACAGCGTTGTATACATTATGAACTCCGGGTACATTTACATCAATTACGCAAAGCGGCTCTCCTTTTCTCATCAGAGTAAACTGCTGGTGGAAATCAGAAATCTGCTTTACATTCTCAGCATAATAATCGCTCGAAGAAGTTTTTCCAAAAGTAACAACACCAGCTTTTGTTTCACTGCGTGAAAGCATATCACTGACGTTTTCATCATCGCCGTTTACGATGAGATAATCCGTTGTAAGACCGCTGAATTTCGCAAAAGAATTTTTCAGATTATCCATATTCTTGAAATAATCCATATGATCCTTATCAATATTCAGTATAATTGAAATATTCGGGAACAAGTGCAAAAACGTATCCTTAAATTCACACGCTTCGCATACCATATATTCGCTCTTGCCTGCTCTGCCGCTGCCGCCT
>CAZTRH010000113.1:0-4291 GCA_964616605.1 uncultured Ruminococcus sp. | reverse complement strand
TACTTCTATTGCAATAGCAGTCGGTGCATATCTTATGGTTGATATGGCTCATATTGCAGGTCTTGTAGCTTCCGGTCAGCACGAAAGTCCCGTTCCGTATGCTGATATCGTTACAACAACAACTCATAAGACTTTGCGCGGTCCTCGTGGCGGACTTATTCTTACAAATAACGAGTATCTTTCCAAAAAGATCAACTCCGCTATCTTCCCAGGTACACAGGGTGGTCCTCTTATGCACGTTATCGCTGCTAAGGCTGTATGCTTCGGCGAGGCTCTCAAACCTGAGTTCAAGGCTTATGGTGAGCAGATTGTAAAGAATGCAAAGGTTCTTGCTGATACTCTCCTTGAAAAAGGATTTAACCTTGTTTCGGGCGGTACAGACAATCACCTTATGCTTGTTGACCTTCGTCCGTTCAATATTACAGGCAAGGAACTTGAAGGCAAGCTCGATGAAGTATTTATCACTGTAAATAAAAACGCTATTCCCAATGACCCTCAGAAGCCTGCTTACACAAGCGGAGTTCGTATCGGTACACCTGCTGTTACAACTCGTGGACTGAAGGAAGATGATATGAGAGTTATCGGCGAGTGCATCTACCTTACTGCCAAGGATTTTGACGGCAGTGCAGATAAGGTTCGCGGAATGGTAACAGAGCTTACAAAGAAATACCCCCTTTACGAGTAATTTTGACGTTCAAAAAGGAAGGATATATAAATGACAACATTAAAAAATACCGAGGTATTGTATAACGAGTACAATGAAGTTGCTCCTATCGGCATTATTGCCATGAAAGGAACCGAGGATCTTGCTTCTCGTATAAACGATTATCTCACACGTTGGGCTGACAGAAACGGCAGACCCTCTCACGAGTATATGATTGAGGCAGAGTGTCCCAGATTTTCATCCGGTGACGCAAAGGGGCTTATCAAAAACACTGTCCGTGGAAAAGATTTGTTTATTCTTGTAGACGTAGGCAACTACAACTGCAAATACAAGCTGTTTGACAAAGAAAACTATATGTCGCCCGATGACCATTATGCAGATCTTAAGCGTATTATTCAGGCAGCAAGCGGAAAGCCATACAGAATAAATGTTATTATGCCGTTGCTTTATGGCGGTCGCCAGCATCGCCGCTCTTACCGTGAGAGCCTTGACTGTGCATTTATGCTTCAGGAACTCCAGTCAATGGGAGTTCAGAACCTCATTACTGTTGACGCTCACGACCCCAGAGTATGCAATGCTATTCCGCTTATGGGATTTGATAATGTTATCCCGTCATATCAGGTTCTTAAGGCTATGTTCAAGTCTTTCCCGGAGCTTGTAATCGACAAGAACAACTTTATGGTTATAAGCCCTGATGAGGGCGCATTGAACAGAAATATGTTCTATGCTTCCGTACTTGAAGTAGAGATGGGTATGTTCTACAAGCGCCGTGATTACTCGACGATTGTAAACGGAAGAAATCCCATTGTTGCTCACGAGTATCTTGGAACTGATGTTACAGGTAAGACTGTATTCGTTGCAGATGACCTCATCTCAAGCGGCGAGAGTATGCTTGATATCGCAACAGAGCTTAAAAAGCGCAACGCAAAGCAGTTCTTCGCTTATGCAACTTATGGCATTTTCACCAATGGACTTGAGTCTTTCGATAAGGCGTATGAGCAGGGTCTTATTGACGCTGTATTCAGCACAAACCTTACTTATCGTACTCCTGAGCTTATGAAGCGTCCTTGGTATAAAGAGGTTGATGTATCAAAGTACCTTGCATACTTTATCGCAAGTATCAACCACAACACTTCCATCAGCACGGTTATTGACCCGCACGAGAAGATAAAGACCCTTCTTCGTGAACACAAAGGATTATAATAATGCCTTTAGCAGATACTATTCGTCCCGCCACGTTGTCAGACGTGGTGGGACAACCACATTTATTAGGCGAGGATAAACCGCTTCGCCGTATTATTGAATCCGGCAAAATTCCGAATATGATATTCTACGGACCATCTGGAGTGGGAAAGACCACAGTTGCACGGATTATTGCAGACTCAGCAAATATGAGGCTTCATAAGCTTAATGGTACTACTGCCAGAACTGAGGATATAAAGAACATTGTTGCTGAACTTGATACGTTTCTTGGCTGCAATGGTATTTTGCTTTATTTAGATGAAATCCAATATCTCAATAAAAAGCAGCAGCAAAGTCTGCTTGAATATATTGAGGACGGCAGTATAACGCTTATTGCGTCAACAACGGAAAATCCGTATTTCTATGTGTATAATGCTATCCTTTCAAGAAGCACAGTATTTGAGTTTAAACCTGTTTCTCCTGAAGAAATGCAGAGAGCAGCTCAAAGAGGATTTGAAAATATTTCAAAGGAAACTGGCACACCTTATGAAGTGTCAGAAGAGGCTTTGAAGTATATATGTCAAGGAGTTGGCGGCGATGTCCGAAAATGCCTTAATACCGTAGAGCTGTGTGCATTGTCAGCTAAACAGGGCAGGGTAGACCTTGCTTTGGCACAAGAACTTACGCAGCGCAGTAATATGCGTTATGACCGTGACGGCGACCAGCATTATGATTTACTGTCTGCTCTTCAGAAATCTATCAGAGGTTCAGATGAAAATGCCGCACTGCATTACGCAGCACGGCTGATAGAGGCTGGAGATATAATTTCGCTGTCAAGGCGGCTGCTTGTTATAGCGGCTGAAGATATAGGACTTGCGTATCCGCTTGCAATCCCCATAGTAAAAGGCTGTGTGGATAGTGCAATGCAGTTGGGACTGCCAGAGGCAAGAATACCGCTTGGCGATGCTGTTGTTTTGCTTGCAACATCTCCAAAATCGAACAGCGCCCATATTGCACTTGATGCAGCGCTTGCAGATGTTCAAAACGGAGAAGTGGGTGATTTTCCTCGTCATTTGCAGAATATGCACTGTGACGGAGATGAAGCAGAAACGAAGGGACAGCATTATCTCTATCCTCATGATTATCCCAACCACTATGTTAAGCAGCAGTATCTTCCCGATAACCTTAAAGACAAGGTTTATTATCAATACGGCGAAAACAAGTTTGAGAAAGCCGCAAAAGAATACTGGGATAAGATAAAAAAATCATAAATTTTCTGTTTTATCAAAAAACGTAGCAATATTTTTTTTGCAGTCGGGCGGTGAATAGTACCAGCTGTCTATATGCCCCGATTTTATGAAATAATCAGGCTCATTGTTGTGATAAGTTCTATCTGAAGTACTCACAATGATGAGCTTTATTTTCATTTTTTCGGGGATAATAGCTTTTATGTAAACAGAAGCGTGCTGATTGACGGAAATATCATCTCTGGGTTCAGCAAGTCCTGCAAGATTTGGGGCAAGTTCAATGAAAATTCCGTACTTTTCTATTGAACGAACAATGCCAGTTACAGTTTCTCCTTGACTGAATTTAGCTGCATTCTCTTCCCATGTTCCAAGCAGTTCCTTATGAGTAAGGCATATTCTGTCGTTTTCAATAGACTTAACAACAGCAAGGATTTTTTGACCAACATAAAATCTATCCTGTGGGTGACTTATGCGTGAAACAGAAATCAAATCAATCGGTATCAGTGACGGAATACCGCAGCCTATATCCACAAAGCAGCCAAATTGTTCAATATGTGTTACAAGAGCAGGTATAACATCACCGGATTTAAATTTAGAAATATAGTTTTCTTTAGCTTTAACCTGAGCTGTTCTCCTTGAAAGAACAGCTGTTTTTTTATCATCTGAAAAATCTTTTACAACAAAGCAGACAGGTTTATTAACCCGTGATATAAGCGCAATATCTTTAGTAGTCCCTTCTGCAATTCCAAGTGCGCCCTCTTCTCGTGGAATTATTCCGCGCATATCGGGATTATCGGGAAATTCAACTATCAGATTGTGATTGCTGTCACATATGATGCAGGGCGCTTCCAGGATTTTTTCCGATTGTCTGCATTCGCAAAGAGTCTGAAATGATTTCAGTAGGGAATTGTTCTCCTGTGTACCGAACAAAAAGCCTTCGGGCATATACTCACTCATTTTTTTACCTCCATAGGATTACTGTTATTTTCTTTTAATATTTCATTTTACTATTTTATACTAAATTTGTCCAAATTGCAAGACATTTTTCAATTATTGTTTAAATTTCCTGCAATTTCTTCTGCGATTTGCTTAAAACTCTTCATTTTCCCGCTGTTACAACCACCAAATCTTCAATTCTTACGCCGAATAAATTCGGAATATATATTCCGGGTTCACAGCTTACAACCATATTTTCCTC
>CAZTRH010000112.1:4094-4317 GCA_964616605.1 uncultured Ruminococcus sp. | reverse complement strand
GATATACATATAATAATATATATAAAAGCGAAGCGGCAACGGATAAAAATTACGAATACGTCGCAGCAAACGCTCTGCGTTTATTATATCACTTTTTTCTTGCTTTGTAAAGAGGATTTGACAAATATTTGTTAATGTGGTATAATAAACGCAAGCGTTTATTATACCTTATTCCGATTGCCTTGCACATACGTTCGCCTGCGGCTCGCTCCGTGCATATCGG
>CAZTRH010000112.1:0-3994 GCA_964616605.1 uncultured Ruminococcus sp. | reverse complement strand
CAAATTTTGCCATAACCTTGCGGATATGGCAAAATAAAAACGCAAGCGTTTATTATACCTTATTCCGATTGCCTTGCACATACGTTTGCCTGCGGCTCGCTCCGTGCATATCGGCAAATTTTGCCATAACCTTGCGGATATGGCAAAATAAAAACGCAAGCGTTTATTACGCACTGATTTAAATTGCCTTGTGCAGGATATGGCAAAAGCTGCCTGTTCGGTGCTGGATTTTTATAAATTTACGGCTATGGCTTTTTAATAAATGTTATATACGCAAATCAAAAAAATAAACAACCCGTTTAATATTTGAAAATTATACCGACGTTCTCAGAATTTGTGAAACTTTTTTGGAATGAACGTTGACTACAATTTTGCAGGGACTGATATGAAGTTCCTGAAAAGGGACTTGAATGTCCGAATGCTGTCAGAAGCAATGGCTTTGGCGGTGTTCGGACTAAGTTCTGCGGAACGGCGGGTTTGACGTTAAAAGCGAGGTGGAACAGCGTTGGGTAAACCCGAAATCGATTTATACTTCAATGACGCTTACGTCAGGACATTCAACGCCGTTTCACGTTATGTCGCCGCACACGCTTCGAGGTTTCAGGACAGCGAGGATATTATCCAGAACGTTTATACGCGTTTTTACAAGCGTATTTCTGAAAAGGGATATGAGGATATTGAGTCGGCTGAGGCTTTCCTTATCAATATTGCGAAGTTTGAATGTCGGACATTTCTTTCGGGATTTATAAAGCGTAAAGAAAAAGTCCGCAATCTTTCGGATTTTTCGGAAGAAGAATCGGCGTCGCTGGAAGCGGAACTTTCTCGTGATGTACCTCTGCTTGAAGAGGTAATGGCTAATAAAATTCTTGCAAGACAGATTTTTGACGATATAGTCAAGAATGATGAAACTGTTGGAAAGATTTTTTATTTGCATTTTGTATGCGACATGAAGCTTGACGAAGTAGCCGGAAAACTTGGGCTTAACGTTTCAACTGTGAAAACGAAACTGTACCGCACGATTGAGCGGCAGAAGAAAAAATTTGATTTGTAGAGCGCTTTATGCGGATTGAATAACAATTACTGAATGTATGAAAGGAGGGTTTCTTGTGGATAAGCGCGAGTTTTATAAAGAACTTATGAGCGAATATTCTTTTGATAAGGAAAAAATTCTTGCCAATGCCAAAAGAGGCAAAATGGCAGGACGCAAGCCCCTCCCGATTTATATAGGTATGACTGCCGCAGCCGCAGCTGTTGTTGTTGCTGTGAGCGGTGTGACTATTGCTATGAATGGAGATGGCAGCTCGGGTGCTGTTATTTCTCCGAACAGCGGAATTTCCATAATGGAGCTTACTCCTGAGGAACGCATCAGAAAAGCTCTTGCTGAGCTTGAGGAGAACAGCAATTCTGATGAAATGCATGATGTGCTGGTGTCTTTCAAAAATACACTTGCACTGCCACAGGCACAAGGCGTGCTTGCGAGCGAGTCAAACATTCTGATAAAAATGCTGATAATGGAAGACGGTTCCAGAATAAGCGACAAGGACGCAATAGATACTGTTTTTAAAGGCGGTACTGCTAAAATAAGAGGCGCCGTAGTTTATTGTTCGGGTTATCAGAGATCTGCAATCGGTAAGAGCGACTTTGTAGAGCTTGTTGAAATGCTTTCGGCAGATGATCTTGCAAGCCTTACAACGATCGAGCCTGTGAAGCCAACTCCCAATATTCCCGATGATACTTCCAAATCGGAGAATAACTCCGGATTTGGCAGTGATATTCCGAATAATCCTATTGCTGATATTGACGATGCTCCGTCTGTTGTCGAACCTGACAATTCCGATGTCAATGATAATACGCAGCAGCCTGAACAGCCTGTTCAGCCGACTGAACCGGATATTTCGGTTGATAAGCCTGAAAATCCGAATCAGAATGCAGGAAAAGACGCAGACAGACTGCCTAGTGGAGTTGTTCTGCCCGAAAGTGCAGCTGCAAAACCTGCGTATATTACAGATGATATCGGCGCACAGAGAGCTTTTTTCCTGAATAATGAAGTGTTCTTTGTGAGAACTGCTGACGCACTGCGTTTGTACAAGTGGAATGGCGAGATTGAAACTCTTGTTGCCGAGCAGAAAGCCGCTGATGTTAAAACCTGTTGGATTTCAGAAAACGGTTCGCGAATGATAGTGTCTGCCGTTGAAGATGGCATTCGCTGCAAGATGTTTGTTGTTGATGCGAATAACTGCACAATAAACGATATGCGCGCAGAGGAGATTGTGGGCGACTGTGAGATTGCTGAAGCAGCATATAATGAAACACTTGATGTTCTTGCATTGAATGTAATGTGCGATGGTGCAAGCGACATTTATACTGCCGCTCTTTCAGGTTATCAGCCTGCAAATGTTACTCTTGTTGCGTCGGGGTTGGAGCGTGCTTCATTACTGGCGGCATCGGGCGGTACAACGTATTTCAGTAATGTTAATTCTGCCGGAACAACTATATACAGATATTCCGGCGGCAGCGTTACAGAAGTTGTTAAGCTTGAAGGAACAAGCTCTGCGGCAGCAAATACTGCGTTTACACACGCTGTAATTGTTTACGGCAATGGCTCGTTTGTGTTTGATCCTGATGTTGAAACACTGGTTTCTGTTCAGGGTAATGGCACAGTATCGTTCGGAGTTTCAAAGCACTCTTTCTTATGCGGCGGAAATTATTATACAATCAGCAATGGCAAACTGGGTGCTGTAAATTCTGTTTCGGTTATTGCAAAAATTGATTATACAAGAAGCTTTTCATCTGAGTATGCAGCTGTTGTAAGCAATGGCTCGGTGAGAATTATTCCTTCACCGTATAATTCAAAGATATTATCCAAAGGCGTAACGTTTGCACAGCCTGTTGAAAATGCGTCTGCTGATGCGCGCAAGGCAGTGAATTGTGCTGTCGGAATGATAAACGCAATTGCTGATGGAGTTGTTTCACAGAGTGGAATAGATACTGTGCAGAAATTTTCTCAGACTATTAACGGTTGCTTTACAGCTTCTGCAGCAGCGGAGCTTAAGAAAATGTGCGGTATTTCTGAGAATTCGATGAGTTACAAGAGCGGATTGCTTTCCGCAATAACAGTTTCTGATACTGTTCTGGTTATGGAGAATGATAAAGAAGGGACACTTTACGTTAAAGCAGGAACATTTGATGGCGCTGCGGCTTATACGACTTTAAAAGTGAAACTTGCAGTTGAAAATGACATTCTTAAGGCTGATTGTGTGATTGGCTGATGTCGGCATGATAACAGATTTTCCCCTCGTCCGCATTAGTGGGCGGGGTGGATTGTTTTTAGGGTTTTTATAATGGGAAAAAAATATTGGATTACAATTGCTGCGGTGGCAGCAGTGGCAGCGGCGTGCGTGGCGGTGTGGATTGTGCAGCGGAATGTAAAATATGACAATTCGGTTGTCAAAATTTGGGTTAATGGCGAAATCGTAAAAGTAATTCCGCTTAATGAGGATATTGAGTTTACGGTTGAATGCGAGAGCGGATATAATGTAATCACTGTTAAGGACGGAGCTGTATGTGTAAGCGATGCCGATTGCCCCGATAAAGTCTGCGTAAGCACAGGGGCGATATCGGGAGGCGCTATACCGATAGTGTGCCTGCCGCATAGATTGGAAGTGCTGGTTGTCGGCGAAAACTCTGAGTTTGACGCCCAAGTTTGAAAATAATTAAATTATTCAAAAAAATTGAAAAAAATTTTAAAAAACTATTGACAAACAAAAAAGAATGTGGTATAATATAATAGTCGTTGAGAGATGACAATAAAAAATATTTGCGAGCGTGCTGGAATCGGCAGACAGGCTAGCTTGAGGTGCTAGTGTTGGAGACGACGTGTGGGTTCAAGTCCCGTCGCTCGCACCAGTTATAACAAAAAGATTACACAACTGTATCAGTGGTGTAATCTTTTTGTTATATGATTTTATATAAAACACGGAGCAGCTTCTGCGGT
>CAZTRH010000111.1:0-4330 GCA_964616605.1 uncultured Ruminococcus sp. | reverse complement strand
ATAATGCACGGAAAGCCGCCGACTTCACACGGAAAGTATAAAGCGAATTTCCGTTCTTTACCAGCCGCTTTACCTCATATTTTTCATTCGGGAAAACCACATCGCAAAGCGACCTTGCCGCCGCTATCAGTTCGGCGTTCTCTGTCTGCACGGCAGGTTTGCCGTCAAGCGTTCTGCCAGCATAAAACAGTCCGTAAAGCATAGCTGCGGCTTCCTGCTTAGATAAATCCGAAACTACGCAAAGCTCGTTTTTTATATCAGATGAAAATGACATTCAAACGACCTCCTTTACGACTATTTCTTTTCAATATCCCTGTGAACCTCACGCACACGACAATCCTTTCCTGAAAGGTAATCTGCCGTGCGTTTTGCAAATGTAATGCTGCGGTGCTTGCCGCCTGTGCAGCCGAAAGCTATTACAAGACGGCTCTTTCCCTCTTGCATATACATTGGCAATAGAAAATCAATCATATCGCGGATTTTATTTTCAAGAACAACAGACTGCTCAGAGTTCATCACATACTCACGCACATCTGCGTCAAGTCCTGTTTTTCGCTTAAGCTCAGGAACATAAAACGGATTTGGCAGACACCTCACGTCAAATACAAGGTCTGCGTCATTCGGAATACCAAACTTGAATCCAAAGCTCATACAAGTGATGATCATACGGTCCGTAGGCTTATCCATAAACAAGCCTGCTATCTGCTCCTTAAGCTGAGCGGAAGTGATAACAGAGCTGTCTATTATATAATCGGCATTTGCACGCACAGCCGAAAGCTGCTCGCTCTCCATATCAATAGCTTTTGCAAGGTTGCCGCCTGCCGCCTCATTCAACGGGTGAAGGCGCCTTGTTTCGCTGTATCGCTTCATAAGCGTTTCTCGGCCTGCTTCCAGAAACAGCAGCCTTACATCAATGCCATCTGTGTTCTTCAAAGCCGACACGCTCTCCCACAATCCCGAAAACATTGCGCCGCCTCTGATATCCGTCACAATAGCGACCTTTCGTATTTCGCCGTTTTCGTTGCAGATCTGTGCAAAATTCGGGATAAGCTGCGGCGGCATATTATCAATACAGAAATATCCGATATCTTCCAGCACTTTTACAGCCGTTGATTTTCCCGAACCCGACATTCCTGTTACAATTACAAATTCCACTGAAAAACCCTTCTGTCAGTTTTCTATAATAAGCATTTCGCATTCAAGCTCCACGCCGTTGTGTTCACGCACAGTCTGCTTTATATGCGAAACAAGTTTCTTTACATCGTCAAGCGTTGCAGCGCCTTTGTTTATAACAAATCCGCTGTGCTTTGTGCTGACCTCAGCACCGCCTATTGAAAATCCTTTAAGTCCGCACTCTTCAATCATAGCGGCTGCAAATCCGTTTGCAGGGCGCTTGAACGTACTGCCGCATGACGGATATTCAAGAGGCTGCTTTTCCCGACGCTTATGCGTTACCTCGTCCATTCGTGCTTTGATTTCATCGGGATTATCTTTGCAAAGCTGCACAGCAACGCTTAAAATACAGTCTTTACCCGATTGAAACACGCTGTGCCGATATGAAAGCTCCATCTCATCGGCAGAAACTTCAACTATCTCTCCGCTTTTGTTTAAAACCCGTGCAGACAGCACCACATCACGCATTTCAGTGCCGTATGCGCCTGCGTTCATAAACAATGCACCGCCAACAGAGCCCGGAATGCCGAACAAGCATTCCATACCACCAAGAGCATTATCCAGTGCCGTTTTGCACACAGCCGCAAGCGACGCGCCACAGCCTGCTGTAATAATATTCCCGCTGACTTCAATATCCGATAATTGAGCCGTATGAATTATTACTCCGTGATAATCGCCAAACAACACGTTTGAGCCTTTACCGAGAATAAATGGAGTAAGTCCGTCTTTCCGGCACACAGCCATTATATTTTTCAGCTGCTGCTCGGTATGTGGACGTACAAGCACATCACAACTGCCCCCTATTCTCATAGTGGACAGCCCCGACAATGGAGCGTTGCATAATAATTCAATTTCTTCTTTATCGCAAAGCGATATAATATGTGAATAGTCCAAATCAAGCTCCTCCACAGCAGTTATTCCAAAGTCATGCGACACCGCACTAATACAACACCGCAAAATAAATATGCGCTGCTGCCCAAAAGCACGATGCCGCCTGACTATTTCGTGTTAATATCAAAGTGTATACAAAAACGCTGCACCTATTATTCCTGCGTCATTGCCCAGCTTGCATATATCAAGCTTTGTTACTTGCTCTGCGTCAACGCAGTAGCTTTCACGGTTAATAAACTCATACAACGGCTTTGTAAGATTTTCGCCTTCTTTGCAGATACCGCCGCCGATAAGCAGCATTTCAGGCTGGAATGTATTTACAATATTCGTGAGTCCACAGCCTAAGTAGTCGATATAAGTCTTAATAACGTCCTTTGCTGCTGCATCATCTGCACGCATACCGTCAAAAGCGGTCTTTCCGTCAACGTTGTCCAGACTGCCGCCTGCAAGTTCCCACATCTTTGAATCCTTGTGCTGCTCCATACTCTCCTTAGTCATATTTATAAGAGCGGTAGCGGAAGAATATGCCTCAAAGCAGCCTCGTCTGCCGCACGAACATTGCCTGCCGCCAAACTCAATTACTGTATGACCAAGCTCGCCGCCGCAGAAATTAAAGCCTGTGTAAATCTTTCCGTCAATGATAATACCACCGCCAACGCCCGTGCCGAGGGTAACAACCACTACGTTCTTATAACCCTTGCCTGCGCCTGCCAGCACCTCGCCAAAAGCCGCAGCATTAGCGTCATTTTCAACAAAAACAGGCTTGTCAAGCTGCTTCTTTATAAGCGAACGCAGATCGGTATTGCGAAATCCAAGATTACAAGAATACAGAACAGTTCCGCTATCCCTGTTTGCAACACCGGGAGTGCCTATACCAATAGAATTTACCTCAACAATACTAACCTTTGCTTCTCCCAGCACCGTCCATACAGCCTCAACTATCGAAGCGCAGATTTCTTCAGCAGGACGGGGAAGATTGGTTTTCACCGATGTTTTCGCCACGATATTGAATTTTTCGTCAACAAGACCAACCTTGATGTTGGTGCCTCCAAGATCTATACCAATGTTATACATAACGGATAATCCTTTCTTTATTCAGTATTCTGTACGTCCGCACCTACCACAGTCAGATAGTAAGGTCGGACATAATATCCTCGCTGTCGGAATCCATTCCCAGCTGATGAAGCAAATCCTTTGCCGCATTGTAACCCATCTTCTTCTGACGGTTATTCATAGCAGCAACCTCCAGAATTACCGCAAGATTACGTCCCGGCTTTACGGGAATATTAAGCAGCGGCACCTTTACTCCCAGAATTGTCATATAGTGCGTGTCAACGCCCATACGGTCGTAAGTCTTTTCGGGGTTCCACAATTCCATCTCGACTACCATGTCAATTTTTTCTGACATCTTTACAGCACCGATACCGAATAACTGACGTGCATTGATAATACCTATTCCGCGAAGTTCGAGGAAATGACGGATATTATCGGGCGAAGAACCTACCAGTGTGATGTTGGAAGCCTTACGGATTTCAACGGCGTCATCAGCGATAAGTCTATGACCACGCTTTACAAGTTCTATTGCGGTTTCGCTCTTACCAACACCGCTTTCGCCCATAATCATAACGCCCTCACCGTAAATTTCGATAAGCACGCCGTGACGCGTAATACGGGGCGCAAGCTGAAGGCTCAGAAAGTTAATAAGTTTTGCAATAAACACAGATGTACTCTCGTCCGTACGGAAAATCGGAATACCGTAATTCGGTGCAACTTCAAGCATTTCGGGGAAAACGTCCTGACCGCGAGTCAGAATAAGCGCAGGAAAATGATACGACAGCAGATCCTCAATACGCTTACGACGTGTTTCAGCGTCCAGTCCCGACAAATACGCACGTTCCATCATTCCCATAACTTGAATACGCTTGTTATCGAAATATTCGTAAAAACCTGCAAACTGCAATCCGGGACGATTTGTGTCGTTGTCCGTTATAAGCGAGTTCTCACCGCCCTCAGGCATATATAGAACTTCAAGCCTGAACTCTTCCATCATCTTATAAAGCGGAAAAGAAAATTCTCTGGTAATTTCTTCAAGAGGCATAATCATATTTCCTTTCTTAAATAATCTCTCACTTATCTGAACAGCATTACGCCAAAAGCGCACAAGCAATTACAAGTTATTATGAGAGTTAAATTTTTAACCAACATATACTGTTTTTATTATAACAAATTTTATTTCTTTTTTCAAGTATTTTTTAATATTTAGGTG
>CAZTRH010000110.1:0-4439 GCA_964616605.1 uncultured Ruminococcus sp. | reverse complement strand
TTTCAGGACGGTGCTGAAGGATTGGCGTCTGTATTTGATGCTGGTACCGATGCTCCTGGTATTTCTCTTTTGGCGTTATTTCCCGATGTATGAGCTGCTGGCGTGCTTTAAGGTCTCTGATGAGGCTAAGGTAGTTGCAGACCAGTATTATGCAGGATTTTCTCACTTCAGAAGACTGCTCTTCGGAGGCGATGGACTTTCTACAGAGTTCTGGCAGGCATTCAGAAACACCTTCCTGCTGAGCTTTTATGGATTGCTTTTTGGTTTCCCGACGCCGATTATTATTGCGTTGTTCTTTAACGAAATTCAGTCCAACATCATGAGAAGTATTCTCCAGGTTGCAACATATCTTCCTAAGTTTATGTCAACCGTCGTTATGACATCGCTTGTTGCGATGCTCGTAAAGCAGGGTTCTGTTACAAGCGGTGTTGGTATCATTTCACAGATGCTCGCCAATATCGGCGCTGTAGATCCTGAGGTAGCCCGACTTGGTCTTTTGAATGACCCGGCTTATTTCAGAGCGATTTATCAGATAAGCGGTATCTGGGAGGGTGCAGGTTACGATAGTATCGTATTCTTTGCCGCAATCATCGCTATTTCACCGACAAGCTATGAAGCTGCGCAGATTGACGGCGCAGGCAAGATGGCTCAGATGAGATACGTTGTAATCCCCAGTATTCTTTCTACAATCGTAATTATGCTGATTACAAGAATTGGTTCACTTCTGAACGTCGGATATGAGAAAGTTCTGCTTCTCTATAACACCAAAACATATGTTACAGCTGATGTCGTATCTACTTTCTCACAGAGAAAAGGTATTGAAGGCGCATTGAAGGGTCTGGCTTCCGCCGCAGAAATGATGAACAACGTTATAGGAATGCTGCTTGTTATCGGTGCAAACACCGTTGCTCGTAAGGCGTCCAACGTATCGCTCTATTAATTAAGAAAACAGAGGGCTGTTATGAAAAGAAGACTTGAAATTTCTGAGCTTATCTTTAAAATCATAAGCTACACGCTGCTTACAGCGTTTGCAATCTGCTGTCTTTATCCGTTCCTTTACACAATTTCCGCTTCAATCAGCGGCAAGGACGCTGTAGAGTACAGTAAGATCGTTCTTCTCCCTAAGGACATTCAGTTCAATGCTTTTGCTGAAATGTTCAACAACAACGTTTTCTGGAACGCATATGCGAACACATTGTTCCTTACGTTCTACGGAACTATCTGGGAGCTGTTTCTCTCGATTTTCGGTGCTTATGCACTGTCTAAGAAGCGTCTGCTTTTCCGCAAGGGCTTCAACTTCTTCCTCGTATTCACAATGTGGTTCAGCGCAGGTCTTGTACCGCAGTATCTGAACTATCTGGCAACTCAGAGAGTGTTCAATGCAATCGGCATTACCGACGCAAAGTGGCTCGTTGTTATCGCAATGGGTATGGCTGCCATGAACATTATCCTTCTGAGAAACTCTTTCGAAGGCGTGCCTTCTGAGATTGAGGAAGCTGCTATCGTAGATGGCGCAACCGAAATGCAGGTTCTTATTAAAGTTTACCTGCCAATGAGCAAATCAATCATTGCAACAGTAGCGTTGTTCTTCGGTATTTCCCGTTGGAACGGTTACTTCTGGGCAAGACAGATGATTTCCGCACAGTCTAACCAGCAGCCTCTGATGGTTTACATAAGACAGCAGCTGGAAATTTTCCAGGATCCCGACCAGCAGGTACAAAATCTGCCGTATGCATCTGAGTCGATTATCTACTCGCTCATCATTTGCTCTATTATTCCCATTCTTGTCATTTATCCTTTCATTCAGAAGTACTTCGCTAAGGGCGTTAACGTCGGCGGCGTTAAGGAGTAATGACATACCAATCCAGTTGTCGATCGCAAGAGGTTGCGATTGATATATAACTTAAGGCAGATAAGCCTTACAGATATTCCTAAAGGAGGAACAAAATGAGAAAAACAAAACTTGCTGCATCACTTCTGGCAGTTTCCCTCGCAGCAACTACACTTCTGACCGGCTGCGATGGAAATAACAGCGGTTCAAACAATTCCGGAAATTCTAGCAATTCCGGCACTTCCAACAGTGGAACAAGCGAAAGCAGCGGAACAGTTGCTGAAACTCCTGCACTTGAGCTTAACTATGCTGCAGGTACTACACTTCGCATGGCTACAGGTTACAACAATGCAAAGACAGGTCTGTTCTTTGACGCTGATATCGCAGGCGAAGGTGTTACACTTGCTGATGGCAAGACCTACCACTCCGGCGACCTTAAGCCTACTTGGGTAGAGGTTGAGAACCAGCTCAGCGTTAAGTTTGAGAACAAGTATCAGGGTAACTCCGCTTCTAAGGAGTTCGAGTACTGGAAGCAGCAGCTCGATCAGGTTGACTTCGTAAGCGGTACAGCTTCTCTGCTTACAGAGAACGGCGACTCCATGGTTAACCTTGCAAACTACCTCGACGCAATGCCTAACTTCAAGAAGTACCTTGAAGAGAACTCCATTGTTCGTCTGTCTGTAACAGGTGCTACAACTGGTGCAAACAAGGGCGCTATCTACTTCAGCCCGTACTTCGACGGTGTTGACGATATCGAGCGTATGCCCCTTATGAGAACTGACTGGGTTGAGAAACTCCTTAACGGTTCCGGCGAGTTCGCAGCTGAAAAGTGCGGCAATACAGCTACACCTGCTTACACTCCTTATATGCCTACTTCCGGCAGCGTAACTGTTACAGTTGTTAAGGCTGACGGTTCCGGCACAGAGGAA
This sequence comes from uncultured Ruminococcus sp., assembly GCA_964616605.1. GTDB lineage: Bacteria > Bacillota > Clostridia > Oscillospirales > Ruminococcaceae > CAG-115. The sequence goes on along the minus strand of CAZTRH010000110.1, from coordinate 1,679 downwards.
ATCAAGAAGGATTACGACGCATACGGCAACATCATCGACAAGATGAACTCTTCCATGAGCGGTGTTGAGGCTGTTAATATGCTCCGTGAGTACATTGACAAGACATACAACGGCTACTATGGTGAGAACCGTGCTGATCTGTTTATCGGTCAGAATGCAGCTTGGGACGCTGATGAGCTTGTTGCTCTTCTCCGTTGCGTAGTTGCAAACGCTCAGACTCTTAATGGTACAGATGAAATTTATGGTCTGTTCTCTCGTGAGGACGATAATAACCAGAGACGTGTTGATATGATGCGTTTTGCAGGCACACTCTTCGGTGTTCGCGGTCTTGAGTCCAGACAGGATTACTTCTACATTGGTACAGACGGCAACCTCCACGATGCTCGTACAGAGGAGTCTACATATGTAGCAATGGAGAGAATGAATGCAATGGCTCAGGAAGGTCTTCTTTCCAAGTCATTTATCGAGTCCTCTAAGGAAAGCACAAAGACAATGCTCGAGAAAGACTTCGGCTTTATGCACTACGACTACAACCAGACACAGACAGTTTACAATGAGTCCGGTGCTCTTGGCGAAGGCGAGAAGTACATGGCTGTAATGGTTCCTGTAGCTAAGTGGGATGACGGTGATTCTTCCACACCCGATTACATGAGATTTACTGAGTCATGGCGTTCTGTTAAGACTGACGGTTGGGGTATCTCCAAGGCTGGTGTTGGTCTGACAGAGGATAAAAAGGTTACAACTCAGGCTGAAGTTGACGCTCTTCCCGATAAGCTTAAGGCTTGCCTTAAGATCATTGACTTTGCTTACTCTGACAAGGGTATGATCCTTATGTCTTATGGTCCTGACGCATTCATCAAGACCGGTGAGACATTCAACTTCAACGGTAATGAAATGCCTGTTATCGCAGACGCTACATACGCTGAACTCTGGAGTCTCCAGGGCGGTAACTACACCAACTATGCTCGTTACTACCTCGGTTCTACTCTGAGCTTTGCTAAGAGCCAGGCATTTGAGTATCAGTGCACAGCTTCCGTTGGTAGAGAAGGCGCTGCTAAGATTTCCAAGGCTATCGCTCTTGGCACAATCAAGCACCCGCTCCTCGAAGTAGCAGAGAATCCTTGGTGGACATCTGTTCCTACTGTTCTTCCTACAACAAAGGCAGAAAACGACCAGATTAATACACTTTCTGAGCTGACTTCTTCCGGTAAGTTCTCAACCTCTAAGGATAAGCAGAATATGCTCGTTGATATCATCGCTGGCGGTTACGCAGGTGATGGCACAGCTTCCCGTACAGAAATGATTAAGACTGTTTCTGAGTCTTGGGGCGCAGCTACTTACACAGAGATTAAGAACGACGCTTGGCAGAGAGTTGTTGAGTTCTACAACGAGCTCGCTGGCTAATTTCTAACGGCGATACTTACGGCAAACTAACCAAACAGTACCGTACTTAAGTTCTAAGGACTTATGTATGGCACAGAAAATCCACGTTATGTTATCAAGGGGGGAGTGACCCTCCCCCCTTAATACATAAAAGGAAGGTCTATATGTATAATAAACAAATGAAATTTCAGAAGATAATATGTATGCTGGTACTTGTATCGTGTGCGCTTGTCTTCGTATATTCTTTGGGTCTGATGACTGATATTTATGACAGTCTATATTCCGCATTTGACCCT
>CAZTRH010000109.1:0-4442 GCA_964616605.1 uncultured Ruminococcus sp. | reverse complement strand
TTTTCGGAGTTCTGCTCCTGCATTACTGTCCTCCTTTCGGGTTATTTTTGTTCTTACTAAGGGATTTTGAGTGGGAAACTCATAGTCTTTCCTCCTTTTGGGCATAAAAAAAGCAGCCAAGTGTTTTTACTTGACTGCTATGTACATATTCAATTTTGAACGCTTGATATAGAGTTTAGATTTGTGGCTTTATCAAGGCATACATTTTCATATCAATTACCTTATTATTTTTTATCGCATTATGTTTCAATAACCCCTCAAAGCGAAATCCTGCTTTTTCAAGCACACGACAAGAAGCCGTGTTATAAGCAAAAGGCTCAGCATAGATACGAATGATGTCGCTATTTTTGAAAACAAATTCACATATTTGTTTAACCGCCTCTGTCATAATTCCCTTACCCCAATATTCTTCAGCTATATAGTAGCCCAATTCAGCGGTTAATCTATGAATGTTTTCTTGACGAAATACACCAATACTTCCAATTACCTTATCATCAACAGAAATAGCAAAAGAAAAGGTATCGTTTTTATCAGCCGAAAGCATAGCATTTATAAAATCCAAGCCATCATCTTCTTTATAGGGGAATGGTAATCCATCTCTCAAATTATCCTGAACTTTCTTGTTGGACAAGGCTATTGCTAAATCGGCGGCATCGGATGTTTTCCATTCTTTAATCTTACAAAGCATATTTTCCTCCGTTATGATTAAATATTTCGAGCGAATTTATTGACTCCATTATAACATATTCCGCCCGAAAAGTAAAGGACGGAACATAGTCCGTCCCATACATATCGTGATTAAGCTCAGATTTTCCGTCTGACATTTCGACCTTGCAGTATGCCATCAGAAATCAATCGCCAGCACGAGAATATCGCCGTCATTAACCTTGCCGAACTTTTTTAAAAAAAGGTATTGACAAACTCGTCAAGATGTGCTTCATACATTGCCGTTTTGATTTCATCGGCAATTCTGTTGATTATTTCAATCTGAATACGAAGCTCGTCATATTCACGTTTTGTCCTGATGAATTCAGCTGTACTTGCTCCTTTAATTGTACGAGGGTAGACAAATGTTTTGTACTCCGAAGCTTCAAGTTCCTTTTTTAGTTCTGCAACATCTTTTCTAAGTTCAGCATTGAAGAAAAATATTTCAAAAAAGACTTGACATCTGATAAGTTTTGTGCTATTACACCTTCAAAATTTTTTTCGGAAAAGGGGTTGACAAATCTGCCGTTCTGTGATATGGGATTTCCGTTGACCTTACTGTTCTTCATAGTAATTCCGCCTTTCTTAATGTTGGTTTGAGCTTATCATATATTCAGGGAATAGAAAAACCCCGTATCTAACGGTTTGACCGTCGGATACGGGGTAATCTTTTTATTTACCAAGTTCAAGGCTCATCACGAGAGTTATATCTTCCCACTGATTTTGCCTTAAATACTTGCCGTTAGCCTTCTGATAGGCTCTCGCCATTTCAAAGGTTATCGGGAAATCCCATTGTATAGCGATTTTCTGATTAATCCCTATTACTAATAGCAGCCTGTCAAGGTTGGAGGTTAGCTATTGAGGATAAAGCGAGGAGGGGTATATGTGCCTAAAATAATGGAGATTATCGCTAAAGAAACCAAATGCATACTTTGCTTATATGACACGTGGCTGTGTAAACAAGTGTAAATTTTGTGCAGTTCCTAAACTCGAACCTCAATATTGCGACTACATAAATTTAAGAGAGCGTATTGAAACAACAATGGCAAGATTCGGCGAGAAAAAAGACCTTTTATTGCTTGATAACAACGTGCTTGCTTCGAATTTTTATAATCAGATTATTGATGAAATTCGCGATTGTGGCTTCGGTGTTGGAACTACTTATACACCGCCAAACGAATATGAGATAATGATAAACAATTTGCGTGATTCCTATAACGACAGAGCATATGTGAAAAAAGCAATTAAAATTTTCCGTGAGTTGATGGAAAAGATTAAAGATGATGAAATAAAAACCGAGTTATTCAAACGACTTGAAAAAGCACATTGTCTTTATCCTTATACCGCCACCAAAGAGGCTATCTTAGAGTTGGATGAGTATGTTCGTCCTTTATATGATAGTACATATAAGCCATCTAAACGAAAGCGCATTGTTGATTTCAATCAAGGTATTGATTCTCGTCTTATCACTGACGCTAATATGGAAAAATTGTCAGAAGTAAACATTTATCCTTTACGTATAGCCTTTGACCATTGGAAGCTGAAAGATATTTATGAAAAATCTATAAGAACAGCTGCAAGTAAAGGTATAAAGAGTCTTTCTAACTATCTGTTATAAAATTTTGAGGACAAGCCCGAAGAACTTTATTACAGATTAAGGTTGAATGTTGATTTATGTGAAGAACTGGATGCAAGTATATATTCATTCCCAATGAAATATCACCCGATAAACGATAAGGAATTCTTTAAAAATCGTGATTTTATCGGCGAGCATTGGAATAGGAAGTTTATACAAGCTATTCAAGCTGTTCTCAAATCAACAAAGGGCAAATCGGAAGAGGCGTTGAATTTTTTGAAGAAGCATTTGGCAGAGATGTTGATGAAATTATGAAAATTCTCTGGATGCCTGAAACGTTTATTATTTACAGACGTATATATGATGCTGATTTAAGAAATCGCCTTGCAGACCGTTATACCACTGTAACCGAACACGATTGTGATTTGGCAAATGAGTGGTGGAAGAAATTCCAAGCGCTATCACCAACTAAGCTCGAAAAAGCTAGAAATATTATTGCTTTGAATAAATTCAAAGATGGCGATTTCAAATGTGGTGATAAAAAGGTTTTGGAAGTTCTGAAATATTATCAGATTACACGTAATGATGCGGAAAATTAATTGAAATTCTAATCAGCTATACCTATATTTTCTCACACACCACAGCCTTAACAGTATGCATATGATAAAAAGCCAAGTTCTCATTTGAACTCGGCTTTTTTAATTCAAAACTTTACTCCAACCCTCATCGCAAACACGTCAAGAGCAGGAATAAAACAAGAAAGTCCGAACATTTTTGAATGTTCGGACTACTCCAGTATGGCTCCCCCGACTGGACTTGAACCAGTGACACCCTGATTAACAGTTTTCATATAATACGGGGTCTGGGGCAGCGCCCCAGTCGTTGAACCGCAGTGAGCGAAGCGAACGAGGAAGAGGGAGTTTGAGGGGGGCTTTCCCCTCATAAAAAAAAAGCGGTATTGATGGGCAGTGGACTGTTGGAAACTTCCCTGAGGTACGAAGGGAAGTTTTCAACAGTTAATTGTCCCGTGCTGTTTTATTTTAAACTGAAAACTATGTGTTTTCGGTTTGACCCCCTGTAGCTAACAGGGGGGTTATACGTACAGAAAAATCGCCGCAAATCAAGCAACATTGCGGTTCTGCGGCAAAAAGGATATTTAAAGTTATGGACGAAAATATAATACTTATTGACTGGCTTTGTTTCACTGTGAAAAACGTTTCGCCAGAGGCAATTATAGGTTGGCTCGGACTTAACGGAATTGAATGGATTTCGGGGAAAGGACATTACGGTTATAGTTCTTCGTTTTTTTTCGGTGGAATGTGGGTTCTTTTCGAGGGGCGTGAAGATATGGGAATCTGTGTTGAGTTCAGCGGTCAAGGCTGCCGACAGTACGAAACGAGTGGTAATCGCCCGCTTGAAACACTCGTTTGTGACGTGCTTCATTTTGATACTGCCAATATAACCCGTCTTGATGTTGCTTTTGATGATATCGACAAAAACGGAAACGGTTTGCTTGATGTACATAAAATCGAACGGCTCGCCCGTCAGGATAGATATATTTCAAAATTCGGTACTCGTTCGGGCGAATGGTCAGGTAAGCATTCTGATTACGGCGAAAAAAATCCTCTTGCTTATTCCGTGTACTTTGGCTCTCCTCGCAGTGATGTCCGCTTTCGTATCTACGATAAATCGCTTGAGCGTGGTGGATTGGATTTTCATTGGGTACGTTTTGAACTGCAGCTTAGACGAGATGCCGCAGTGAACTTCATTAAGTCTGAAGGAACGGTAGGTTATAAGTTTTGCGGAGTAATCAATAACTATCTTCGATTTATCGTCCCTAACAAGAATGACAGCAACCGCCGCCGCTGGGCGTCGCCTGAGTGGTGGACAAAATTTCTTGCTCACACTGAAAAGATATCCGTTTTTACAAAAAAAGATGTTGATTATAATTTGACTCGGCTTGAACGCTATGTATTTGATCAAGCAGGAAATTCTATCAGAACTTATATCAAATGTGTTGGCTGGGTTAATTTCTGGGCTATGATTCGTGATCAGGATAAGGAGCTTAATGCGATGCAGCAGAAGCTTGTTGATGAATACAATAAAATCCGTGCTGATAGAGTTGAGGAGTTCAAGAAGAACAATCCGCATAGTAAGTATA
>CAZTRH010000108.1:0-4723 GCA_964616605.1 uncultured Ruminococcus sp. | reverse complement strand
GTTGCAATCACGCTCTAGCGTAACCAACTATGATATTATACCATACTTTTGTTTTTTTGTCAAGCGTTTAATGAAAAAATTCTCCGTTTTTGGTCAAAAAAGATAAAATATCCCAAAATAATAAAAAAATTCGTATATTTTATTAAAAACTAGTTGCATTTTAGGGAATAATATGTTATAATTAAACGGTAAATTAATTTGAAAGGCGGTATGTTATGCGAATTTTAAATGAAGACGTTCATCAGAAGAAGAAAATTGAGCTGATGGAAAAATGCTATGAGTGTTATTCGGAATATGGTTTGAACAGTGTTGGTATTAAGGGACTTGCAAAAGCCTGCGGAATGTGTTCGGGCAGTTTATATACTTATTTTGAAGATCTTGACGATTTGATTATTCAATCCACTGCTCACTGCATGAGCAAGGTTGAGGACGAGTTTATGGAAAAGGCTCCTCATGATCCTACTGAGATTATGCACTTTATTGATGAAATTCCTTATTGGACAGCCGAAAAGCATGGTAAGAAGTATCGTCTGATGTATCAGATATATACTCACCCAAAATACAAAGAGCATGGAAAGCAGTTCTTTATGGGTGTGAATGAGCGTTATACAGAGTATGCAAGACTTCTTGAAAGCAAACTTGGCATACCTTATGACGTGATTACTCCGATAATTTTCATCTTTGTCCGTGCGTGTGTTCATTATGCTTTGTTTGAAGATGAATACTATCTTAAAACGCAGCTCAACTTTCTGAAAAAGGGATTATCAATGTTTATACAGCTTCCTGAGGGTAATGCTGACGGCGAAACTGCAAAGAAGGGTGCGGCTTCTAAAAAGTCGGCTTCAAAGACTTCAGCAGCAAAGAAAGCAACTGCGGATAATTCCGATAGTTCGACGAAGGTTAAGGTTTCTTCCGTAAAGAAATCGACATCTTCAAAGAAAACTGCTTCAACAACCAAAAAGGTATCTGCAAAAAGGACAAAATAATTTTGCTTTGACTTATAAAAATAATGACCCTGCCGAAAATGCTTCGGCAGGGTTTGCTTTTTATCGGAAATGTTTTATGAAAGTCTTGAAAAGCAAATAAGACTGTTCATTGAGTTTCCGTTTTCGCGAAGTTTGGACAAGTCAAAAAGAATACAGCCACAATGACCGTCAAATGTCGGGAAGCAGATAACTTTAAGATTTTTTCCGATTTCGGGGCTGAAATCAGTAATTTCAATTGTTTCTCCGTATAATGTCGCACGCTCATAACTGCGCACCCATTTTGAATCCATATTCGGAAATAATTTGCTGAATGAAGAACCAATAAGCTTTTCAAGCGGCAATTCTTCAAGTTCTGCAAGTGCGGGATTACCATATCTGAATATCCAGTCTACTGCTTTTTGTGAGTTGTTGAAGATAATTTCAATATCGGTAAACGCAAAGGGCATATTTTCAAAAGTGATGTAATGCGCTTTATACTCTTCATAAGTGTTCGGACTCTTGCTTCTGTTGTGAATGCTGGTTATAATTCGCTCTCGCTTTTGCGAAAGGGCATTTATAAGTTCATTCTTTTTTCGCTTCGGATAATCAAGAAGTTCACCGTTTGACAGCTCTATCTTGTGAAAAACATCGTGTATGGCAAGCACTGATACGATACAGTTTCGCTGAATACGGATAAAGTTTTCTCCAAGCTGGTCTTCAAGGTTGCTGAGCGGACATCTTATTGAAACGATTTCACCGTCAAGCAAATGAAAATCACTGTTCCTGCCGTTACTGATTATATATAGTATTGTATCTTTCTCTATGGCAACGTGCTGCCTTTTGTAAATAAGATATAATGAATTATCATCATTCATAAGAACACCCCACAGTAAAATATATATCATTATTATACAATAATCTGACAGCATTTGTCAAGGGATAGTCCAAAAAATACATAAAAAATCAATAATTGAAATTTATTCAGAACGTTCAGTTAAAAAAACCTATAACAATGATATGCTTTATTCTGATACCATCATGTTTAATCAGACTCTTTTGTTGACAAACAAATAATGCCGTTGTATAATTGAAATAGAAAGGATTTTTCAGTTGATACAGAGGTTTTGTCGGACAATCTTTTCTTTTTTTTGTGTGTTTGGAGGATTTGAATAATGTTTGGAAGTAAGGATAATGCGCCAAAAATGCAAAAAAACAAGGCTTTTTTTCAAGGCTGTTTGGCAGCGGCAAATCAGAGAACAGCGTGGCAGGCAGTGAGTCAAATTCGGTTAATTCCAATGCTTTGGGTCAGTCTGACGCATCTGTTATGGGTGGATTTACTAAATTCAGCGTAACAGAAGCGGATAGACTGTTCAACCTTGCCAATCAGCTTGGAACAAGCAAAAAATTAGGATTCAGCAAAAACACAGAGTCATTTAATAAAGTAATTTCAGAACTTAAAGAAGCCAACAGGTTTATGAGCTGTCCGTTTGGCGGTAACAAAGAAGTCAATATGATGCTCTATCAGGAAAATATTACTGATTTTCAGAATGTAGTTACTGCGTGCGAGGAGTATCTTAATTCGCACGGCGATCCTAGTTCTTCATATGGCAAAAACCGCAGAATTCTTGTATCTCAGATAAAGAGTATAGCGCAGTCTGACATAGTGGAGTTTTCAAACGGTGTGATGGATTTTTATGCAATGACTCCCGAACAGCAGAGTAAAACCTCTTTGCCTGAATTGCTTGCAAATGCAAGAACTGTTCAGCTGCATACAGATGATTTGATTAAACTCAGAGATTCCAAAGCGACAGGCGGCGGGCTTCCGATGTTTTAAAGCTGAATGTGGACGGCGGCAATGTGGGAAGTGTGGAGTCGGGAAAACAAGCTACTCATTACTTCAAGTTTGAGGACGAGATTGATACAAGCAAGGTTTCAATTCCTGAGGATAATCAAAGCCAAAGAAATTTTATGGGTGCTACGGCGATAGACAATATGCTTGAACGTTTCCCCGATATTAAAGGCGCCAAAGATGAGAAAATAATTCGTGAATTTGCTGAGAAGATGAATGGCGGAGGACAAGACAAGGAGCTTCCTCTTCAATCCCTGACAGACAGCGGCAAGGCTGCTATGAAAGCTATAAATAGTCTGATGATAGGAACCAGCGTTACATATAATACCATTCTGGACGAATTGGGATACAACAGCAAGGAAACTGAAAGAAAAGTCAATATGTCGAAACGAAATGCTGCAACAAGCCGTGCTGCAGAAATTCTTGGAATGGGTCACCTTGTTGCAAAAACAGAAACGGCTGAAATTATTGATGATAATAATAACGTTTTTCGCGGAAATATGATGGAAAGTGCAATAAAAGGAAAATCTTCCGTAGAAATCGCAGCAGAACATCAGAAAGGTGAGGCTGCCGACGCTCTGAAAAAGGCAAGCAGGGGTTCGGGATACCAGTTAAAAATAGCTGCGTCGGGCGGCCTTCAGAGGGATATGTGCAATCTGCAGATTCTGGTTTGTATATGCGGTCAGGTTGACAGACACGGCAATAATTTCATTATTTTGCAAAATGAGGAAGGTGAAATGACGGGTGTGCAGGGTATTGACAATGATGCGTCATTCGGTTTGAATGAAGATAACTCGTTTGTGAGGGACAAGGGACGTCATAACAGAAGCGTAGTCAACAGGGAAACAGGTACGCTGGCGATGCCGTTTATAGATAATGAGGCGGCACAGCGTATAGAATCGCTTGATGGCAGCGTGTTTGAATACATACTCAAGGATTTGCTGACAGACGATGAAATAAAGGCTTGTATAACGAGGTTTGAAAAGATTAAGCAGGCTATAAAGAAAACAAGAAGCGAAGAGCCTGAAAGATTTCTGAAAAATGAAAATGACTGGAATGACGATACTGCGCAAAAAAAATGGTTGACCATGCGTGGGATATGACGGCTCAGGAAATTGAAATGGGCGATAACCGAACTAAATTGGGTCTTACGGGATTTGATGTCGTCAACAGAACTAAGAATTATCAGACGTACTCCGGAAGAATGATGGCAGATACTATGCTTCCGGGCTTTGCGTGGGAAAGAGGTGTTGGCGCAAGTCCTAAGGTTAAGAGGCATAAGAAATGATTTTTGAAAATAGCTGATATTTTGCTCCGTTTGATAAGCTCATTTGATTTATCACAAAATAATCCTTCTTTGTGGAGAATTTTTACAATTTACTTGTGTAAAGCAATGAAAAAATCTGTTCAAATCTGCTTTCAGAACATGAACAAGAAGGGCGTTTTTGAAAAAAAGCATGTCTTTTCATACCAAGTAAACGTCTTTTCACACCAAGTCTATTGACAAAAATAAGACAATGTTGTATAATAATAGGTAAGGTTTGACTGAACGTGCGATTACACGGTTGTGATTTGTCTGAGTTATATTGGTTGCTTGATTTTGAATGATGCTTTGTGAATTTCTATCGCAGCTCTGGAGGTAGGGAAATGGGTTTAGGAATGGATTTGAGCGAGAAGAAAAAGAGTAAAGGCGCAGGTTTTTTCTCGCGTTTTTTTGGCGGAAGTAAAACAGATAACGCAGGCGCGCAGAATATGGGTTCTAACTCGGCGAATGCTGAACTTGTTGATAAGGGCAATTCTTCGGGCAAAAGCAGCGGATTTCAGAAGTTTGCTGTTTCTGAAGCAAATGACATTTTTGAACTTGGAGATAAGCTGGGCAGCAGTTTTAAACTTGGGTTTAAAGATAATT
>CAZTRH010000107.1:0-4841 GCA_964616605.1 uncultured Ruminococcus sp. | reverse complement strand
GTGCAGCCGCATTATTATTACATTTTTCACTAATAGAAAATGAAAGAACACTTCATCAATTGCGTTGTTTTTGTTTGTTGATTTCTGCAAACTGCCTTAAATAATCATTGTTTTTTTTGTTGTTTTGACGAATTTTTGCAAGTTTTTAAAAAAATACTTGCAAAAAAGCAATCACTGTGTTATAATACTATATGCAATGTTTAAAGTAATTCAGTGTACTGAAAATAATAACGAAAGGAATCGTTTGATATGTTATACAACGAAATGAACAAGGAACAGCTTGCAGCAGAAAAGCAGGAAGTTGAAAAGCTGTACGAACAGGAAAAGGCAAAGGGTCTGAAGCTTACAATGGCAAGAGGTATTCCCGCTCCCGAACAGCTCGACCTTTCCATCAATATGCTTTTGCACTGCCTGGACGGCGACTATAAGTCAAAGAGCGGAGCAGACTGCCGGTCTTACGGAGTGCTTGACGGCATTCCCGAAGCTAAAGAGCTTTTCATGGAGATGCTGGACGTAAACGCAGACGAGATTATTGTCGGTGGAAACTCTTCCCTTCAGATGATGTACGATACTATTATCCGCGCAATGCAGCTGGGCGTTCTGGGAAGCGAAAAACCGTGGTGCAAGTATGACAAAGTCAAGTTCATCTGCCCTGCGCCGGGATATGACCGCCACTTCGGAATGTGCGAAGCGCTCGGAATTGAGATGATAACCGTTGAATACAAGGCAGACGGTCCCGATATGGACGAAGTTGAGCGTCTTGTTGCGTCTGACGAAAGCATCAAGGGTATCTGGTGCGTACCGAAGTATTCCAATCCTACGGGTATTACTTACTCAGACGAAGTAGTGCGCCGCTTTGCAAATCTCAAGCCTGCGGCAAAGGATTTCCGCATTTTCTGGGATAACGCCTACTGCGTTCACGACCTCACCGATGAAGAAACAAAGCTTCTGAACATCATTGACGAGTGCAAGAAAGCAGGCAACCCGAATATGGTATTCGAGTTCTCTTCCACTTCAAAGATTTCTTTCCCCGGCGGCGGTCTTGCTGTTGTATGTTCTTCTAAAGAAAACATCGACTTCATCAAGAAGCAGATGGCTGTTCAGACAATCGGTTTCGACAAGCTCAATCAGCTTCGCCACGCAAAGTATTTCAAGAACTTTGATGGAATAAAGCAGACTATGAAAGCTCATGCTGCTATTATCCGTCCGAAGTTTGACACTGTGCTTTACCTGCTTGAAAAAGAACTTCTGCCGCTTGGAATTGGCAGCTGGACACGTCCGAAGGGCGGCTACTTCATCTCGTTCAACGCTCCCGATGGCTGCGCAAAGAGAATAGTATCCCTTGCAAAAGAAGCAGGTGTAGTACTCACTGACGCAGGCGCAACCTATCCTTACGGCAAAGACCCACACGACAGCAACATCAGAATTGCTCCGACTTTCCCGTCTGTTGATAATCTGCGTGAAGCAATTCAGGTGTTCTGTATCTGCGCAAGAATGGCAACTCTCGAAAAACTGCTTTCAGAGTAATTTCTGATAGATTAAGTGATAATGCAAAAGCGTCGGAAGAAATTCCGACGCTGTTATTTTATCAAAAAGTTCATTTCAGATAGTAAAAGCATTGCTTGTCATTCAGTCAACAGGCACAAACCTTTCTCTGTTTAAAACAGTGCCTGTGCTGAAAAAATTCTTGAAATACTTCTCAACAGCCTTTTTATCGCACTTTGTTTCCATAACGCTGACTCCGCTCTCGTCCTCAATCCCAAGCTCCACCATATAGCCGCTCTGTGTGCTGCAAGCCTGCATAAAGCGCACCCCGTCAATTACTCTGTCAAGAGTAAGCGTTACAAATTCTTCATCATCTTGAAACATCATATCCAGATAGCGCTTGACGTCCTCCCATTTCGGGTTTTCAATGCCGCCGATAAAATTGTTTTCAAGCACCGCACATTTTGTGCATTTTGACTTTTCAGCCTTTCTGTCCGAGCCTTTTTTAAACAAGTTGCCAATAAATCCCATCTATATTCCTTCCCACAATTACAGTAATTTTCCAACATCACCGCTGTTTGCGGTATTTCAGCCTCGTAACGAAAACATTAACACAATTATAAGAACACCCGATATAATACAAATAATCCAGTTGCGGGTTATGGTGCGCTCAAGTTTATTGTTTTTGTTATTCTTGTCATAACGCTTTGCCATAGTATTACCTCCTGCCAAATCGGCTTTTCGGAAAAAATCATTACGACTATTATAACACAACTTTCCTGCAATGTCAAGAATGATTTGAACTATGCCTGCATAGAAATTAAAAGAGAATAATTCTATGGAGGTCAGTATGGAAGATACCAAAAAACTAATCGAAAAATACAAGCAGGAACTGATGGAACTGTCACGCAGCAGCAAACAAAACATTCCCGCAAATATCTCCCCCCACAATCAGCAGTTAAACTTCGCAAACACTGTCACAAATTCGGATAACCCTACTAAGCAGACGTATGCTTCCGCTCAGACAGCAGCAGTATCCGATTTGCCAAGTTCTCCAGACAGCGCAATCTCTTTCACGTCCAATGCAGAAGCCGCAGCAAACGCTGTTCCACAAAACGAGTTCTCCTCCCCTGCGTTTGAAGAACCCGAACTGCGGCAGGAAACAGTACCCCAGTTTCCCTATCACCACGAACCCGAAATGCCGCCGCCCGATTACAGCAGCTCACCCTCAAACAACGCAGAACTCACACAGCAGGAACAATCTCCTCAGCCACAGCAGCCATTGTCTGACGCTCTCACCGAAGCCGACAGCCTCTCCTATTCGGAAGATTTAAACTCAATACCCGAAATCAATCCGAAATCGCAGGAAGAAAAGTCGATACAGCCCGTTGAGCCAATTCCGCAAACCGAGCCGACCGCAAAAATCTCTCCCGACAATCAGGAAAACAGCAGTCGTACTCAGCCGCCCGATTATCCGCAGCCGAATTACAGCAGCTATGAGGAATTTGAGAAGCACAACAGCGGAAAAGGAACTTTGATTTTTCAGATTTCCACTGCTCAGGGCGCACTCCCCATTGAAAACGCAAAATGCGTTCTTACCAAAAATTTTGGCGGCATAATCCACGAAATAAAAGCGCTTTTGACAAACGAAAGCGGAAAAACCGAGCCGCTTCTGCTACCTGCTCCGCCAAGTTCTCTTTCGCAGCAGTACGAAAAGCAAATCCAGCCGTTTGCGCTGTATGACGCAGCGGTAAGCCGAAATGGCTTTGTGGACGTTGTGCTGAAAGACATTCCGATATTTGACGGAGTGCAGTCGGTTCAGCGTGTATCACTGCTCCCCGAAGGCGAGAATAATGAAGTCGAGATAATTACGGAGGTGAACGCAGATGCCCGATAACCGCCCTGTTGTCCCCGAACGCATTACGGTTCATTTAGGCGCGCCAAATTCCAATGCCCAAAACGTCACTGTGCCGTTTCCCGACTATATCAAAAACGTCTGTTCAAGCGAAATTTTTCCGACTTGGCCCGAAACGGCAATAAGAGCGAATATTTATGTGCAGACGTCATTTGCAATGAACAGAATTTACACGGAATGGTATCGCTCACGAGGTTACGATTTCGATATAACAAGCTCTACACAGTACGATCAGGCTTTTGTTTACGGGAGAGATATTTTTTCCAACATAAGCTCTCTTGTTGACGAACAGTTCAACGATTACGCAGTACGACGGGGCAGCATTGAACCGCTGTTTGCTGCGTTCTGCGATGGTGTTCAGGTAGGGTGCAGCGGTTTGTCGCAATGGGGAACGGTAACGCTTGCAAATCAAGGCTTCACCCCTTACGAAATACTTCAATATTACTACGGCGACGACATCGACATTGTATTCAACGCTCCCATTTCGCCGAATATTGCAAGTTATCCCGGAGCCGTGATAAACTTTGGCTCTTCCGGAAACGAAGTACGAACCATTCAGTTACAGTTAAACCGGATAGGAAAAAATTATCCCGCTATCCCCGTTATCATACCCCCGAATGGGATTTACGGAGAAAGCACTGTTTCAGCGGTTCAGACGTTCCAGCAGGTTTTCGGTCTGCCTGTGACAGGCACTGTCGATAAATCCACATGGTATCAGATAAAATACATTTATACTGCGGTAAAAAGGCTTGCCGAACTCACAAGCGAGGGACTCACGCAATCGGAAATTGACAATCTCTGGGAAACAGAGCTTCGGCTTGGCGATTACGGTCAGAGCGTCATAGCGCTGCAATACTATCTGAATGCCATAGCGTACTTCAACCCCGAAATACCATCTGTTTTCACAGGCGGAATTTTCAATGAAGCAGTTGAAAATCAAGTCAAGGCATTTGAACGCTTCTATGGACTAAATCCCGATGGGATAGTAGATTTCAGGACATGGCAGCTTATCAGCCGCATTTACAGCGAAATCGTCCAAAGCCTGCCCGAAGGCTACGAGGGACAGTCCGCAGAACTTTTCCCGGGGTATAACATCACTCCGGGAATGCGAAACGATGATGTACGGGAATTCCAGACCTATCTGCGGCTTATAGGGCAGAATATTCAGGCAATCCCTGTAATTCAGGTTACGGGATATTTCGGAACGGAAACCGAACGTGCGGTTCGGGAATTTCAGAGCCTGTACGGACTTTCTCCATCGGGAATAGTCGGGGCGCCCACTTGGGACGCACTCGCAAGAGAATATAACTTCATTCGCTTCGGCACACAGCGCACAGGATAACAACAATCCCCCGATTTTATTCGGGGGATCCAGAGTGTAGACAAACCTCATTTTTGTGTTTATTTCTCAAAAAAAGGGTTTGGGGGCGTAGCCCCCAAA
>CAZTRH010000106.1:0-4975 GCA_964616605.1 uncultured Ruminococcus sp. | reverse complement strand
GCTTTTTATCTTGCTAAAAATGCTTTTGATGTTACGGAAAATATTTATCACGAATGTGACAAAAAATACTTTGAACAAATTGTTTTTGAAAAAAAGTGTGAAAATTAACAAAAAGCACTTGATTTTTTTGGCTGATAGTGTTATAATATTAAGGTGTTTGGTGTTTGATAGAGGGTCTGCGCGCAGAGAGAAGCGATTTGCAGACTGATAAACACCAAAAAGGGTAGTCCTCTGAAAGCCAAGGAAGCAACCTTGGGCGACTACATATTCGCTCGGAATAAGCCGGATTCAAGAAAACCCTGTATAGCTCCAAGGAGGAAATATGGACGCTTTAAAACTTATTGAACAGAGCAGCATGAAGGAAGCGGCTCCCGCACTCGAAATCGGTGATTACGTAAAAGTTTACGTAAAAATCAAGGAAGGCGACAAGAGCCGTATCCAGATGTTTGAGGGTACTGTTATTGCTAAGAAGCACGGCGGTATCAACGAGACCTTTACTGTAAGACGTGTAGCACACGGTTGCGGCGTAGAGAGGGTTTTCCCTGTTCATTCTCCGTCTGTTGACAGAGTTGAAGTAGTAAGAAACGGTAAGGTTCGCAGAGCGAAGCTTTACTATCTGCGCGACAGAGTGGGCAAGGCTGCTAAGGTTAAGTCCAAGGTTTAATCCTAAGGATACTCCCTGTGTGTTTGACATACAGGGATAATTCTGAGAAAAGAGATAGCTATGAACGGATTTGAAGAAGAAAACATGAAAAGCAAATCGGATTTATCCACGCAAGAAGAGTCTGTTTCGGAAAGCTGCGGCGATTGTGCGGACTGCGCAGAGATAAAAAATGCTGAAAATAATGCTGATGAAAAAAAAACTTTTTCCGAGGTGCTTGACTGGGTTAACAGCATTGTGTATGCAATTGCAGCGATGCTGGTGCTTAATATGTTTTTTTTCAGAACAATCACCGTTTCAGGCGATTCTATGAAAAATACTCTGCTTGACGGAGAGAGGGTTGTGCTTGCCGATTTTTGCTATTCACCGAGCTATGGCGACATTGTTGTGGTTCAGGCGAATAAATTACAGAACAAGTCAACCGGTTTGTACAGTGAACCCATTATTAAACGTGTTATCGCACTTGGCGGTGATACTATAATGATTAATTTCAACAGTGGCGAAGTTTATGTAAACAATATGCTTCTGGAGGAAGATTATATCAGGGAACTTACTCATCTGAGGTCTTATGGCTGGGTTGAGAGCGGAATAACTTATACAGTTCCCGAAAATTGTGTTTTTGTAATGGGTGATAACAGAAATGTTTCAAATGACAGCCGAAATCTGAGTGATGTCGGCTTCATTGATGAGAGTATGATTATGGGGAAGGCGATTTTACGCTATTCACCTATAAGCGAGTTTAAGTTGTTATGAGCGATATTCAATGGTTTCCCGGGCATATGACCAAAACACGTCGGCTTATTGAAGCTGATTTGAAAATGGTTGACGCTGTTGTGGAAGTAATAGACGCCAGAATACCGTCCAGCAGCAGAAATCCGATTGTTGATGAGCTTTGCGGCTCTAAACCGCGGATTATTCTGATGAATAAATGTGATGTTGCCGATGAAAAGACAACGCAGCAATGGAAAAAGTATTTTGAAAAACAAGGAAAAACTGTGATTTTATGCGATTGTCGGACGGGAAAAGGGCTAAATAACTTTTTACCGACAGTGAAAAAGCTTTTGTCTGAGTTGATTGAACGCAGAAAATCAAGAGGTATGATAGGTAAAGCTTTGCGGCTTATGGTTGTCGGAATACCGAATGTAGGCAAGTCATCTTTTATAAATCGTATGGCTAATTCCAAAAAAACCAAAGTTGGAGACAGACCCGGTGTAACAAGAGGAAAGCAGTGGGTGTCTATTGACAGAGATGTTGAACTGCTTGATATGCCCGGTATTCTTTGGCCGAAGTTTGAGGACAAGACTGTTGCGCAGCGATTGGCTTTTACAGGTGCAATTAAGGACGAAGTAATGGACACCGAAGCACTTGCGAGAGCATTGGGCGAAACATTGCTTACGAATTATAAGCCGCTTGTAACAGCACGATATAAGATTATCGGCGATGGAGATGTGCTGACGGAAATTGCGAAATCACGAGGAATGCTGGTGTCAGGCGGAGAACCTGATACTGAACGTGCGGCTGCGACCTTATTGGACGAATTTCGTGGCGGAAAAATCGGACGCATTACTCTGGATAGTCCAACGGAGACAGATAATGAGCAAGCATCATAAAAGTGCTGAAGATCAGCTTGTTATATCAGGTGGCGATAGTATGTCGCTGAGAGAGTTTGACGCGGCTGTTTTTCAAAAATACGGCACGGTATGTGGGATAGACGAGGCGGGCAGAGGACCTCTTGCAGGCGATGTCTATGCAGCTGCTGTAATTCTTGATGGAAATTCACCGATTGAAGGGCTGAACGACAGCAAGAAATTGACGGAAAAAAAGCGTGAACTGCTTTATCCCGAAATAATAGCGAAAGCGAAAGCATATTGTATTGCATTTGCGACAGTTGAAGAAATTGATGACACGGATATTTTATCAGCCGACCTTCTTGCGATGAAACGTGCGTATGAAGGTTTGGGAATATCAGCTGATATTATTATTGTTGATGGTGATGTGCTGCCCGATATTGATGGATTTAAGAAAAATCTCAACAAAGGTGACGCAAAATCGGAAGCAGTTGCGGCAGCTTCTATTCTTGCGAAAGTTGCTCGTGACAGATATATGCTTGAGCAGGCTGCGAAGTATCCTGAGTATGGCTTTGAAAGACATAAAGGGTATGGCACGGAAATCCATAGGAAAGCTATTCTGGAATATGGGGCGTGTCCTATCCACAGAAAGTCTTTCTTGAAAAAAATTTTAAAATGAACGAAAAGCAATATAAAGGCAGACTTGGAGAAGACGCTGTGTGCTGTGAACTTGAAAAGCGAGGTCATACAATAAATGCACGCAATTACCATAAGCGGACAGGGGAGATTGATATAATTTCGTCTGTTGACGATTACATAGTTTTTACTGAAGTCAAAACTCGCAAGCTTGGAAGTATGGTTTCGGGGTTGGAGGCTGTTGATTTCAAAAAACAGACTAAAATTATCAGAACGTCAGATATTTACCTTACCGAAAATCCATGCGAGCGGTGGGTGCGATATGATGTTGCTGAAGTGTGGCTGACGAGGGGGAAAAACCCTGAGATAGTCAGAATTGATATCTGCGAAGATGCGTTTACCGCAGATGGAATTTATACTGTAAATTGATGGAAAGGAAGAGCGTAAAAATGAACTACGCAAGCACAAGAAATTCTTCTTTGAATGTGTCAAGCGCACACGCTATAGTAAAGGGTCTTTCAGACGAGGGAGGACTTTTTGTTCCACAAAGCATACCGCAGCTTACAGAGTCTGAAATTCTGGGACTTTGCGATAAAAGCTACGTTGACAGAGCTTATGATGTTTTTTCACGTTTTTTGACGGATTTCACTGACGAAGAGCTGCGTCATTGCGTTGAGAGTGCGTATAATGATAAGAATTTTGATTCCGATAACATAGCTGAGATTTCAAAGCTTAAAGACGGAAAATATATTCTTGAACTCTGGCATGGTCCGACTTGTGCGTTTAAAGATATGGCACTTCAGATTTTGCCGTATCTTTTGACTACTTCAGCAAAGAAGGAAGCTGCAGGAAAGCATATTTCCATTCTTGTTGCTACATCGGGCGATACAGGAAAGGCTGCGCTTGAGGGATTTAAAGATGTTGATGGAACATCTATCAGTGTTTTCTATCCCGAGGACGGCGTTTCTCCTATGCAGAAGCGTCAGATGACAACTCAGAGCGGAAATAATGTAAACGTTTGTGCAGTGAAGGGTAATTTTGACGATTGTCAGAATGGTGTAAAGGCGATTTTCACCGATACTTCAATCGCTGAGAAACTTGCAGAGAAAAACATTCTTTTGTCAAGTGCAAATTCTATAAACTGGGGCAGACTTGCACCGCAGATTATCTATTATATTTCGACATATGCTCAGCTTGTAAAAGATAAAGAGATAAATTACGGTGACAAGGTCAATATTGTCGTTCCTACCGGTAATTTCGGAAATATTCTTGCTGCATATTATGCAAAGCTTATGGGTATCCCCGTAAACAAGCTTATTTGTGCTTCAAACAGCAATAATGTTTTGACTGATTTCATTAATACAGGTGTGTACGACAGAAACAGAAAGTTCTATACCACCGTTTCTCCGTCGATGGATATTCTGATTTCGTCTAACCTTGAAAGACTGCTTTATCACCTTACAGGAAGAAATGATAAGCTCATTTCTGAGTGGTTTGCCAAGCTAAAAACGGACGGAAAGTATGAAGTAAATGACGAGGTAAAGGCTGCTCTTGATGAACAGTTCTTTGCAGGATTTTGCTCTGATGAGGAAACTAAGGCTCAGATAAATAACACTTTCACTGAAGAACATTATCTTCTTGACACTCACAGTGCTGTTGCTGTCAAGGTATATGAGGATTATAAGGCGAAGACGGGTGATATGACAAAGACAATCATAGCGTCTACCGCTAATCCTTATAAATTCGGCAGAGCAGTATTTGAGGCTGTCGGCGGTGACTCTTCGATAAGTGACGAATTTGAACTTATTGAGCAGCTTGAAGCAAAGACGGATACTAAGATGCCTGCTCCTCTTGCAGCAACAAAGGATAAGGAAGTACGCTTCACGGGTTCTGTTGAAAAACAGGAAATGAGTCGTGTAGTTCTTGATTTCCTTAAAGCGTAAGGGGGAAAGAATGCTTTACACGATAGGCGATTTGCATTTGTCACTTGGCACAGATAAGCCAATGGATATTTTTCCCGGATGGAATAATTATCTTGAACGGCTTACAGAAAATTGGAACAGCAAAATCACTGAAAATGATACGGTTGTGTTAATTGGCGATCATTCGT
>CAZTRH010000105.1:0-5134 GCA_964616605.1 uncultured Ruminococcus sp. | reverse complement strand
GCGTAAGGCGGTCTTTGTGCGGTGTTGCCTTAAATGTGCGATGACTTTTTTATTATTTTTCCAAAAACTATTGACAATGTATAACACTTATGATATAATTGTATACATAGAGGTTATACAATTTATACTCGCAAAGCTATCCGGAAAGCTTGCAGGTATTTAATTCCAAGGAGTGTACACTAAAATGAATATCAACATCAGCAATGCAAACGGTGAGGCAATCTATTTGCAGATTGTAAACCAAATCAAAACGCTGATACTCGAGGGCAAGCTGAAAGAAGGGGAAATGCTCCCATCTATGCGAAATCTTGCTGTCGAACTACATATCAGCTTTATGACTACCAAGCGCGCTTACGAGGAGCTTGAGCGTGACGGCTTTATTGAATCGTTTACAGGCAAAGGCTCGTTCGTAAAGGCACAGAATTTAGAGTTGTTCCGTGAAGAACAGATTAAACAGATTGAGGCCCTGCTTATGGAGGCAGGCGATAAAGCACGAAAAACCGGTATTACTATGCAGGAGCTTCACGAATTGCTCGACCTTGTAAACGGAGGAGAATGACCATGGCTACATATGAAAACGCAATTGAAATCTCAGGCGTTACAAAAAAATACAGTGGCTTTACACTGGATAACATCAGTTTCAATGTTCCGAAAGGCTCAATTATGGGATTTATCGGACAGAACGGGGCAGGCAAAACCACAACAATTCGCAGTGTTCTGAATATTATTCCTGTTGATAACGGCGAAATAAAGCTGTTGGGACTTGATTACCTGAAAAATGAGCAGGAGATCAAGGAACGCATCGCCGTTGTTTTTGACGAACTGCCCTTCCACGATATTTTCACCCCAAAGGATATGGCTCGCATTTTCGAGGGGATTTATCCACAATGGAGCAATGCCGAATATAACAGCTATTTAGAGCGTTTCGGACTTCCTGCGAAAAAGAAGATCGGCAAGTTTTCAAAGGGAATGAAAATGAAACTGCAAATTGCCTGCGCTTTGTCGCATAGTGCAGAACTGCTTGTAATGGACGAGGCTACCACGGGTCTTGACCCTATTGTCCGTGATGAGATACTGCACATTTTTATGGAGTATCTTCAGGACGGCGAGCGTTCTATCCTTATGTCCTCCCACATTACCTCAGACCTTGAAAAGATTGCAGACAGCGTTACCTTTATTAACAAGGGTAAGCTTCTGATTTCGGGATATAAAGATGATATTCTCGAATCTCACGGCATTCTCAAATGCGATAAATCAGAGCTTGGAAATATTGACGCAGAAGATATTGTAAGTGTCCGTATAAATACATACGGCGCAGAGGTTATGCTTAAAAACCGACAGAATGCGTTGCATAAATACAGCGGAACAATAATTGACCCTGCAAGCCTTGAAGATATCATGCTTTACTATGTTCACAAAGACGAAAGGGAGTGGATCTTATGACGAAATTCCGTTCACTGCTTTTTCGTGAAATGCGTGTTTCCCGAAAACACACTATTCTGACAGCAAGTCTGATCTTTGTTTTGGGGGCATTTTATACGGTGGGAATTTACGCAATGAAGCAGGATTCCACAGCAGACGGCAATATGACAGAAAGCATGGTACTTATGCTTTCCGTTACATTGGCGATGATTTGTTCATTGACATGCTTGTTTCAAAATGAAGTATTTAAAAACGACATCAATGTAAACTGGCTCAGGTATTCCTACACACTTCCGGTAAGCTCAAAGGAGCGAGCTGTTGTTCAAGTCGTTAATAAAAACGCAGTAACGATTATATCAATGGTTTTAGGATTGTTTTTTACTGTAGTATATTGCCATATTACAGACATATCTTTTTCGGCAATATATGTAACGATATATGCGATAGTTTATGCTTGTGGTTTGATTGCAAGTATGTTCAGTGATTTATTCTTATTGAACGCAAGAAGTATAGATGAGTTTCAGAAGCGGCAGCAGCGCTTTTGTCTGACATCATTATTTATCTGTATAGCACTTGTAGTAGTCTTTTTCGATAAAATCAAGTCATTCCTTGACGATGAAACACCTCCTGCTGTAAAGATATTCAAGTATCTGAATGACTGTTGGCTTATTTGGCTTATACCGCTTATTATTATGCTTATTTTCGCAGATTATCTTATTATCAAAAACAGAATGAAAAATGCGTTTTCGGAAATTTCAATAAAGAAGAAAGCAGAAAAAACAACGGTTATTACCGATACTCACGATTATCCCACAGGCTTTTTCTATAAGGAGCTGAAACAAAATCGCTCATCTATAGTTCTTGTAGCTGTTATGCCGATTTTAGTAAACGCATTGAGCTATGGAATGTTGTTTATCATTTCACTTACAGAAAACACAACATTAAAAACTGTAATGTCAGACGGCAAGTATATAGTTACACACTATCTCTGCATAGCGTTGGGGGTATATGTGGCAAGCAACCTTGTCAGCGGCGTTTTCTCAGGAGATGACAATAAGCTGTGGGCTGTTTTTACTGCAAGCACCCCAAACGGTATAAATCGTTTTATGTATAACAAGTATGTTCTTTGCTTTGCCTTGACAGGATTTTATATGGTAATGTCGATTTTCGGGGAAAATCTTTATGATACAATAAGCTTCCTTGTTACAGGCAACGAATCGACAGGTATATCATCAATTTTTGTTGTTATATTTTTTGCACTGCTTTTTATCAATGCTGTAGATATCCCGTTTATGGTACGCTTCGGTCAGAAAAAAGGCAGCATCATCAAAATAACGCTTATGCTTGCAATTTCAACAGTTGCAGTAATCATCTGGGGTAATCTTCCTTATGAGTATCAGGATAGCTTTATGAAGGCAATTACAGCACTTTGGAACGGTGAGACAGATAGTGCCGTAATGCTTATAGCAGGAGTTTCACCTGTTATCTGTTTAGCGGTATATCCGTTATCCTATAAAATATCCTGTAAGTTGTTTATAAAGGGGGTAAACGGATATGACAAATAAAAAAACAGAGCTGAAAAGGCTTTTGATATTCCTGTTTTTTGCCTTTGTACTAAGCTGGATACCTGCAATTATTTTCAACAAAACCATTGGATATCACGAATGGTTTGAAACAAACAAATATCCTGTGTTGTTTTGGTTTGTCGGTTACGGACCTGCCCTTGCAAATATCCTGACGCGTATGATAACAAAAGAGGGGTGGCACGACAGTATGCTTCACCTTAAGCTAAAGGGAAATATAAAATACTACCTAATTGCAGTATTTGCGTTAGTTGCTATAGGCATTGTCGAGGGTGTTCTCGCAACAATTATATACGGCAACAGCGATTTCTCCGATATGGGAGCGGGTCTGAACGGCATGCAGATTGCAGGCACTGTATTGACTGTAATTGTTACTATTCCGCTTATGGCATTCAATACCTTTGGCGAGGAATTCGGCTGGAGAGGATATATGAATCAGAAAATGGAGTCGCTGCTGGGCACGACAGGCACTGTTGTTGTCGGAGGTATCATCTGGGGACTCTGGCACGCCGAGCTGACGGTCGTCGGACATAACTTCGGCACGGAATACGATGGCTATCCCTATCTCGGCATTCTAGCTATGTGTATTTCCTGCACATTCCTGGGTATGGGGCTTATGTGGCTCACAAAAAAGACAGGCTCTGTTTATCCTGCGGCTATCATGCACGCTGCCAACAATTTCGGCGTCTTATCCATAGGACAGTATTTTATGAGCGGTATACCCGAGGAGCAATCTTTTACTATTGCAGATATTCTGCTTCTTTCTGTCCCGGACTTTATACTTGGGCTTGTATTCCTTTTCCTTATGCTTCGGGACAACAGAAAGATAAAGCTTGCAGTTGAATTTTCAACAGACCAGTCACAATAAATAATTGAACAAACCTGCCGAAATATTCACCGCCCCATTTTGTGCAGGCAGCATTGCCGAATAGGGAGTACAGTGGGAACAACTGCCGCAAAGACTTATGATAGCTCTGCTGTCATAAGTATCTTTGCGTTACTTCTGGAAGAAGTAACAAGACCAGAGCAAGCCCCTTATTGAATTATTTTGACAGCTCCATCAATGTCCAGCTTTCCTTTCTCAATCAGGTAGCCGATGTTGAGGAGTTTCACAGCCAGCTTGAAATTGACGGTCAGGACGACGAGTTCAACGACATTCGTCAGGAATACACCGAAATGCTGAAAAATAAGCTTGCAAAGGGCAATAACGGACTTGTCAAGACAAAGTACATCACATTCGGAGTTGACGGGAACAAAATATGCCATGTAATTTCGATTGACGGCGAAATTATGAGGTTTCCTTCGGAAGTCCCCGATTTTTTACATATATCGGAGAATAATTCTTTGAATTTAACTGCGGAAAATCGCATTAATTCGCTGTTTGCCAAAAACTTATCCCTACTTAATTGAACAGGGGCGTTTTACCATACATAAGTTGACGCATTAAAGATGATAGCCAATATTTTAATTTTGAAGTAATAAATGTAAACAGCAGAGGAAAATCTCTGCTGTTTGTTATTTGAAATCTGTAAAATAACAGACAAAAACCGTAACGCCCAAGCTTTCGCTTGAGCGTTAGGCAGATATTTTTTTTAATCGGTGGTAGAAAAATACTTTATAACTACAAAAAGTAGTCATATGTTTGCCGCATTCAGAGCGGATGGCACGGGCAGAAGGACTTGAACCCTCGACATACGGTTTTGGAGACCGTCGTTCTACCAACTGAACTATACCCGTATAAAGAAACGCTGAACATAAAGTCCAGCGATGGTGCGCCAACAGGGACTCGAACCCCGGACCGACCGGTTATGAGCCGGTTGCTCTAACCAACTGAGCTATTGGCGCGAGTTTCAAGACTTTTGACATCTTAATAGGAATTGGTGACCCGTACCGGAATCGAACCGATGTTAACGGCGTGAGAGGCCGCTGTCTTAACCGCTTGACCAACGGGCCATAAAGGTTAAGGAATAGGAAACCCTATTCCTTAAGAAAATGGTACAGCTTCAGGGACTCGAACCCTGGACCCACTGATTAAGAGTCAGTTGCTCTACCAACTGAGCTAAAGCTGCAAATATGTCGGCACCTATCTATCTTCCCGGGCAGTTACCCACCGAGTATTTTCGACGCAA
>CAZTRH010000104.1:0-5154 GCA_964616605.1 uncultured Ruminococcus sp. | reverse complement strand
ACGGGGAGGGGTTGGGGAGGGGAAGCAAAAAAGTTATAAATTTACAATTAAAAAAATTGAAAAAAGACTTTGTCTACAGTCTGTTTATTTTTTTGATTTTTGCGTATTTTTTTGATTTTTGATTTTATAATTTTTTCAAAGTTCACCACCAAGCATCAATATCATAGCAAATCTACCGTTTTTTTAAGCAAACAACAGTACGCTATCCCTAAAATCGTGTACCGATTTTAGGGATAGCGTACACCGAAGAAATGTCAAGAGGTAAAAATTTTGTATGATTTTGAATGTTATTTTAGTTTGACTGCACTTCTTTTTAGAAAGCTCCATCAAAAAAGAAGTCATCAAGTATTTTTGCAAGCTTGTTTGGATTATTTCTGATTTTATTTTGTATTTCTTCAGCTTTTTCAGTGGTATCTGTTTCAACTGTGATTGAATACCGTTGTTTTGCAGTATCTGTATCCATAATACTTATTGATACTGTGCATTTGTCATCGTTTTTTTGAGAGTATCTGACAGAAAGAAAACTGCCTGTTTTCTTCATTGAGTCACGAGTGTATATTCTGACTGCTTCTTCAAACATTTTCTCTCTAACAGAAAGCGGAATACTATTTCCAAGTTCTCTTGCTGCCTTAATTCCCATTTCGGTATTTGAATACGCTTTTTGTTTATTCAGTTCTACTGCTTGAAGCAATCTTCCATCAGCGTTTTCAATAGCCTGAACAAGGTTGAAATAGCTTACTGCGTCTTCGAGTGAAGTTATTTCAATAAGCTGATTTTGCGTTAAAGGACATCCAAGCGTATAAATCAAATAACAAATTAAAATTGAAATTTCATCTGTATCTTCAATGCGAATTCTTGGAATATTCATATTAAGCCTCCAAAAACATTATATTTTCGGGTTATTGAGCAGTGCGGAAACCAAAGC
This sequence comes from uncultured Ruminococcus sp., assembly GCA_964616605.1. Classification (GTDB taxonomy): domain Bacteria; phylum Bacillota; class Clostridia; order Oscillospirales; family Ruminococcaceae; genus CAG-115. The sequence continues at coordinate 4,229 of CAZTRH010000104.1, read as the reverse complement.
AATATTAAGCGCAGATTCCACACACGGAACAGCTCGTGGAACAACGCACGGGTCGTGTCTGCCTTTGATAAGCAACTTTTCTTCCGTAAGTGTTTTAAAATCAACACTGTTCTGTTCACGGAAGATAGATGGTGTAGGTTTAAAAGCTGCTCTGAATACTATGGGCATTCCTGAACTTATTCCGCCCAAAATTCCACCGTGGTTATTAGTGTTAGTAACTATCTTTCCGTCTTTTATTGTAAATTCATCGTTGTTTTCGCTTCCAAAAAGGTCAGCCGCAGCAAATCCTATGCCAAATTCAATACCCTTTACCGCAGGAATAGCAAAAACAAGCCGCGAAATGATATTCTCCAATCCGTCCATCATCGGTGAACCAATTCCTGCAGGAAAACCCACTGCTGCACACTCTATTATTCCACCAACGCTGTCGCAGTTCTCTCGTGCTGAATTGATAACCTCACGCATTTCTTGTTCTGATTTTTCGGAAACAGTAGGGAACGGACGATTTTTTACAAGTTCCAGCGTTTCACGGTTTATCCTCACAGGGTCAAACTTTTCGTCAGAAATATTCTGTATCCGCTGGATATGGGCACCCGTGTATATTCCACGGTGTTCCAGGAACTGTGCACACACTGCACCGGCAAACACAAGTGGCGCAGTAAGTCTGCCCGAAAAGTGTCCGCCACCTCTGGGGTCGTTCGCTGCGTTGTATCTAAGGTATCCTGTATAATCTGCGTGAGCAGGTCGGGCAATATGGGAGATGTTGCCATAGTCAGACGAGTGCTGGTCAGTGTTCATAATTACAGCGGAAAGGGGAGTACCGGTAGTTTTTCCATTAAACAGTCCCGAAAGTATTTCTGGGATATCCTTTTCGCTGCGCATAGTGGAAGTGCCATCTTTTTTAGGCGCTCGCCTTGCCATGAACACACCGATTTTATCGAGGTCAATTTCTTCTCCGGCAGGGAGATTGTCGAGAACAACACCTATTCCTTTGCTGTGGCTTTCACCAAATATTGAAATTTTTACTCCCTCATTAAAACAAGATGACATATTTGTCCTCCAATTACTTTGCTTTAATTTTTTTCTTTGTCATATCATAACTCATATCAACAAGCCACTTTATTTTATCATCTTCTGCCGTGCCGTCAAGTGCAATTGATATCCAATGCGACTTGCTCATATGATATGCTGTATAAATACCTTTTTCCCTGATAATTGAGCCTAACATCAACGGGTCACATTTAACATTTACAATGTCAATGTGTTTGTCGCTGTGAATTCCCAACTTGCTTGCAGGAATCTTCATCATAAGTGCGAACCATTTGTTGTTGCTGCTGTGACGGAAAACTGCACTTGTCGTGTCGTTTTCAAAAGGATAATCTTCGATTATCCCGTATTGTTCAAGAATATATTCTTTCAGCTTCAAACGGGTCATTAAATCACCTCTTCAGCTATTCCTCCAAGTGAACGATATACTTCGTAGAAATCGGGATAGGATTTTGCCACACATTCCGCACCGTGAATTATAATAGGCTTGTCTGAAATTGTGGCTGCAATCGCCATAGACATAGCAATTCTGTGGTCATTATATGCGTTTATCTCACCACCGTGCAATACAGCCACTCCATCTATTTCTATGTAATCGTCATAAGCACGGACTCTGCCGCCTACTCGGTTAAGGCAGTCCTCCATAGCTGCAAGTCGGTCACATTCCTTTATACGCAGTCTTGCAACGTTTGTAAGACGAGTAGTGCCTTTGCCGAAGCTAGCAAGTACGGTGAGAATAGGCACAAGATCGGGAACGTCAGAGCAGTCCAGTTCAAATGCATCTCCGTGCTCATCGAATTTTTGGCATATTTCAGCTATCAGTTTATCGCCCTGTGCAGACAAGGGATTGATGTCTAAAATTTCCATATCCGAACCCAAAGAGTTTGCAACATAGAAAAATGCTGCTTGTGAAAAGTCGCCTTCAATTCTGCTGTTGTGTGGTTTAAACGTACAATTTCCCTTTATGGAGAAACCGCTCTTAGTTGTTATAATTTCACAACCATATGAATTAAGTGCCTCAATTGTGATATTCACATATGGGGCTGACTGCAGGGGAGAGGTCAGCACAATTTCACTATCACCATCAAGCAGTGGAAGCGCAAAAAGAAGTCCTGTAATAAATTGCGATGAAATTCCCCCATCTATCTCGTATAGTCCTGCTTTTAGTTTTCCCTTGATTTTAATTGGAAGATTTGTTCCGTTGTCAGGAAGTTCAAAAGAAATTCCGTGTTTTGGAAATTCTTCAAAAAAGGGAGTCAGAGGACGTGTAGGAAGCTTTCCGCCACCTTGAAATTCTGTTTCCACACCTAAAGCCGCAGCAACAGGAATAAGGAAACGGAGCGTTGAGCCTGATTCACGGCAGTTCAGAACAGCTTTTTCGGGAATATTTCGGATTCCTTTGATTACTGCTTTATCGCCTGAAAAGTCAATATCAGCACCAAGAGCTTTCATACAATCTACTGTTGCTGTAATATCTGCTGAGGGGGAGAGGTTAGTGATTTCAGATATTCCCGAAGAAAGAGCTGCACCGATTATCATTCTGTGTGCAACACTTTTTGACGGTGGAACTGTTACTTTTCCATGTAATTTGTGCGGTATAATTCTGATATCCATTTGTTAGCTCCTCAAAAAGTCTGCATACTCTTCAACAGACAGTTTTATAACTTTGCTTTTGCCGATATCGCTGCAAATAACAATGTTCATTCCATTGGCAAGGTGCTTTTTATCGTGAAGCGAGAATTTGTACAGCTCATCTATAGGCGCTGAGTCTGTAATTGGCAGACCGCATTTTATAAGAAGTGCGTCCAGTTTATCAGCAACACCTTCCTTGCACATTCCACGTCTTTCAGCAATATGAGTAAATACGCTCATTCCGATAGCAACTGCATACCCGTGAGTAAGTCCTGTAAAATTATAATATTTTTCCAAAGCGTGACCGAGAGTATGACCGAAATTCAAAAGCATTCTTTCGCCTTTTTCACGCTCATCGTTTTCAACAACTTGTCCTTTGATTGAAACATTACGCTTCATAATGTCAACGATATTCTCTTTGATATCCTTGCTCAGGAGAATATCAAAAAGTTCGGGAGATTTGATCATTCCATGTTTTATAACTTCTGCCATTCCGTCTGAAAAAAATTCAGGAGTAAGCGTATTCAGCGTATCTGTATCGCAGATAACAAGTCTTGGCTGATGGAAAGCACCAACAAGGTTTTTGCCACCGTTTATATCAACAGCAGTTTTTCCGCCAACAGAACTATCCGACTGAGAAATGACAGTAGTCGGGATTTGAACAAAGTCAATTCCACGCATATAAGTTGCTGCTGCAAATCCTGCGGTATCACCGACAACACCACCGCCCAGAGCAACAATAAAATCTGAACGAGTAAAATCCTTGGTAACAAGGTATTCGTATATATCAAGCAGAGTGGAATGATTTTTAGAAGCCTCACCGTGTGGAAACACAAATTTTTCCGTTTTAAAACCTGCATCGGAGAGAGATTTAACCACTCTGTTGCCGTAGAACTTGTCTACATTATCATCTGTGATAACGCATACTTTTGACGATGTTTTTTTGATTTCAGTTATGAATTTTCCGCAATCGTCAAGTATACCGCTATCAATAAGTATTTCATATCTTGTACTTGCATTTACAATTACTTTTTCCATTTAATTCACCCCACACTATATTGTAACTTAAAAAAGGTCAATTGTCAAGTCCAGATTACAAATTAATTAAATAATGTAGTGTCTGTGTTGATAACAGCTGTGAGTAAAATCGGAACCGTCACTGAATTAAATATTGTTTATTATTATGCTGTGTCAAGAAAACAATATAGCAATAATAATGCTTGACAACATCTTAAAAGTGTGATAGAATATAGATACTGGGAAAATATGGGATACATAATGCTCACAAAAGAAGACTTACAACTTTTATCGGGTTTAATAGATGATAAGCTTCAGCCAATTAACCAAAGATTTGATGAAATGCAGTGGGTTGATGTTAATTTCAGACACACTTATCCGTTCTTGGTTGACAGAGATGTAGTATAAAAAGGAGGACTTGTGATAGTCCTCCTTTTTAAAAATCTTAATCATTTAACCCTATACATCAAAACTAAAACGCCCGGACTTTCGTCTGGGCGTTCAGTGTGTTCTGTTCAAAAATAGTATTCATT
>CAZTRH010000103.1:0-5287 GCA_964616605.1 uncultured Ruminococcus sp. | reverse complement strand
AAAATTTGAAAAAAGCTTTATTTTCGGCATATCCACCGGCTGCTCCTTCAATACGGGGCTTGCCCCGTCAATTAACGCGGCCGTACCGAACGAGTTCGGCACTGCTAAGTTCGGTTCGGAGACGGGGAACATCTTGCCCAAGATATATATTAACAGAAAAAAACGCTCCCGTCAATATGCAAATTAGACAAACCTTTGATTTTTATGAATAATTTTTGTATAATAGCAACAATAACCCGGCTCTTCCACCGATATTTTTCTTAAATGTACATATTATAATATAAAAAGGTTGATAGCCTTGCCCCCTTGACAAACGAATTTTTTTATAGTATAATGGAGCAGTAGGAAAACGCCTCCTTAGTTAAATGGATATAACAAACCCCTCCTAAGGGTTAGTTGTGAGTTCGATTCTCGCAGGGGGTACCATAAGACCAAAAAACGCAAACCGCCCGATTATGGGCGGTTTTTTATTTTCACAGACTGCTGAAAAGCTGCCAGATGCGAGAAACACATACAACGGCTAGGCTTTGTGCCTGCCGTTGTGTGGGTGACGAAGCAGATGGCGGTTTATCGGCAGTCTGTCAAGGCGGCTTTTGGCGGTCTTTTGCTAGCATTTTTTGCTAGCAAAAGCGAACTGCCATCAGGGCAGTTCGAGCCAAAAACGCAGAAAACTTGCAGGCAGAGCCTGCAAGTTTAGCGCAGGGGGTACCATAACACCAAAAACGCAAACCGCCCGATTATGGGCGGTTTTTTATTTTCACAGACTGCTGAAAAGCTGCCAGATGCGAGAAACACATACAACGGCTAGGCTTTGTGCCTGCCGTTGTGTGGGTGACGAAGCAGATGGCGGTTTATCGGCAGTCTGTCAAGGCGGCTTATCTATTTTATCATTCTGACAACATCACGAATTTCAAGGATTTTCTTTGGCGGCACAGACAACTCATCAACTCCGCATTCCAGCAGCTTTTCGGTAAACTCGGTATCCGCCGCCAGTTCTCCGCACACGCCTATCCACTTTTGAAAACGGTGCGCATTATCTGCGGCGATTTTAATAAGTCGTAGCACGGCTTCGTGGTGTGGGTCAAAGAATTTGCCTGCGTTTTCGTTCTGACGGTCACAGGCGAGAGTATATTGAGTAAGGTCGTTTGTTCCCACGCTGAAAAAATCGACCATCGCAGCGAGTAAATCGCTTATTATTGCGGCAGCAGGCGTTTCAATCATCACGCCGATTTCGACATTTTCGGAAAACGGGATTTTCTCATCTTGCAATTGCCGTTTAACCTTCTTGCATAAACCGATAGCCTGTTCCACTTCCCACACGCTCGTAATCATCGGAAACATAATCCCCAGTTTCCCATAAACCGAAGCGCGATACAATGCTCTCAGCTGTGTTTCAAGAACCTCGGTTTTGTCGAAGCATGCGCGAATGCCCCTCACCCCCAGAGCAGGATTTTGTTCTTCGCTTATTTTCCAGTAATCCGCATGTTTGTCTGCTCCGATATCCACCGTCCGTATAACGACGTGCCTGTTGCCCATCATCTCCAGCACTTTTTTATAGTTGGAAAACTGGCTTTGCTCGTTCGGAAAATCATCGTTTTCCAGATAAAGAAATTCGCTCCGAAACAAGCCTATACCGCCCGTATCGTTTTCCAGAGCCGCCTTAGCTTCCTCCACAGACCCGATATTTGCATAAATATCGATTGTCCGTCCGCTCCGTGTAACATTCGGCAGACCGACAAGGGATTTCAGATGTTCTTTCTTTTGGTTATCGTTTTCGGCAAGCGTCATACAGCGGTTCAGTTCATCACTCGTTGGTTCAATGCTTATGATACCGCCGCAGCCGTCCACAGCCGCAGAAGCGCCGTCTTTTATATTGTCGGGGAAATCTCCGCCCACACCGATAACAGCGGGGATTCCCATACTTCGTGCAAGTATGGCGGTATGCGAATTTTCCGAACCTCTTGCAGTAACGATAGCGACAACTTTTGATTTATCCAGAGAAATAGTTTCGCTCGGTGACAGATCCACCGCACACACGACCACCCCGTCACCGCACTCACTGCCACTGCTCACACCACTCGCACTTCCTAAGCACTCAAGCAGTCTGCCGCAGACATCGCGCACATCGGCAGCTCTGGCGCTCATATAGTCGTCGTCCATATCGGCAAACCTCGCAGAAAACAAATCGCTTGCAGCAGCGACAGCCTGTTCAGCCGAATTGCCTTTTTTGATTTGCTCGTCCAGAAAATCCGTTAATTCCTCATCATCTAGCAGCATAATCTGAATTTCAAAAATCTCGGAATTTTCTGTTCCGACTGTATCCCTTGCATTTTCGCAAATAATTTTAAGCTGAGCAGCGGCGTTTTGCTTTGCACCCGCAAGACGGGCTAATTCGATTTTCGGTGACTCGGCTTTTTTAGAAAAGTCGATAGATTTTCGCTTAAAAACGCTGATTTTACCGACAGCAGCGCCACCGCAGACGCTTATTCCCTTATATTGTTGCATAATTCCTGCCTTTCACCTGTTCAGAGCGTTCTTTCGAGAAAATTTCTTATTTCGCCTTCCGACTTTTCCTCATTTCCGCCCTTAATGGTAATGGTGATAGTATCGCCGCACTTAACCGCAAGCCCCATAAGCGCCATAAGACGTGAAGCGGAAGCGGTTTTCCCGTCTTTTTCAACAGTAATTTCACTGTCAAGCGCCTTAGCAGTTTTAACAAACAATCCTGCCGGTCTTGCGTGAATACCCAGTTCATCTTTAATTGTGTAATCAAACTTTCTCATAAAAAAACAGTCCTTTCCTATTAAAATAGCATTTCCACAGTCCAAAACCCAACCACCGTGCGCACCGTCACCGCTCAACAGTAACAACAGCCGTTTGTGCGTCTGCCGTGCCGCTTGCAATCGGCTTGACGGCGGAAAACTCATCAGAGTTTGTGACCGCCATAATAGTAACAGCGCTAAACCCGGCCGAGCGAATACCCTCAATATCGAAACTCACAAGCTTTTCTCCCTGCTTCACAAGCTGTCCGTCTGCAATGTGCGCAGTAAAAAACCGACCGCCCAGCCGCACGGTATCTATTCCGATATGCAGCAGAACTTCACAGCCGTCCTCGCTCACCAGATTTACAGCGTGTAAAGTATCCGAAATCATCTCCACTCTGCCCTCGCATGGTGAAAACAGTTCTCCTGCTATCGGGTCAATTGCAATTCCACCGCCCAGCACACCCGATGAAAAAGCCTCGTCCTGCACATCGCAAAGAGGCACGATTTCACCGCGCGCAGGCGCAAAAAGCGTTATAGCACCGCCTTTTTTCTTTGGTGAACCCGTTTTTTCAATATTGGGAACAGTCCCCTTTGTCTGAAATTCCTTTTTATCATCGAAAGACCATATATTCTGTGTGCTGTCCGAATTATCCAGATACTCATCAAGCCTTGATTTCACAACAGACACCTGTGGTCCATATACAATCTGAACACCGTTTCCCTTGTGAATTACTCCCGATGCACCGCTCTCCGAAAGCAGTTTTTCCTGAACAGCATCAGCGTCAAACACACTCACACGCAGCCGTGTAGCGCAGCAATCAATATCGGAAATATTATCCTTTCCGCCCAGTCCTCTTACTATCAGCTCGCTTACTTTGTCGTGAAAGTCCCCGCTCTTAACAGAACGGTTTTTTTCATAATCGCTGCGAGTATACAGCCGCACTTCCTCTCCCTCCGCTTCACGTCCGGGGGTTCGCAGATTAAAGCGCTTTATCATAAACACAAATATGAAGTAATACACCACTGCATACACAGCACCCACAGCCACAATCCACAGCCAGTTTGTTTTCTCGTTTCCTTGCAGAACTCCAAACAGCACCAGATCTATTGCACCGCCCGAAAACGTCATTCCCACTCCGACATCAAGCAAGTGCATAAGCATATACGATAGTCCCGCAAGAACGCAGTGAACCCCGTATGCCACAGGCGCTGCAAACAAAAACGTAAACTCAAGCGGCTCGGTTATTCCCGTGACCATTGATGTCAGAGCAGCCGACAGCAGCAGTCCCCCGACAGCTTTTTTCTTTTCGGGACGAGCGCAGCTATACATAGCGTATGCGGCGGCAGGAAGACCGAAAATCATAAACGGAAATTTTCCCGACATAAAGCGTGTTGCCGACACCGAGAAATGTTCCGTCCCATGCGAAGCGAGTTCCGCAAAGAAGATATTCTGCGCTCCGAACACAGTCGAACCGTCCACAACTGCTGCGCCACCGAGTTCCGTCTGCCAGAACGGCATATAGAAAACGTGATGCAGTCCAAATGGGATAAGCGCTCTTTCGATAACGCCGTAAATCCACGTTCCGACATAACCGCTCTCAAGAACCAGCTTTCCAAGCTGAGCAATCCCAGTTTGAACCACCGGCCACAGATAGAACATCACCACACCCACAACGAGGTACACCAGTCCCGTGACAATCGGCACGAACCTTGTTCCGCCAAAAAATGACAGCACTTGCGGCAGTTGAATTTTGTAAAACCTGTTATGCAAAGCCGCCGTGCCAAGACCCACGATAATACCGCCGAAAACGCCCATCTGAAGCGTAGTAATACCAAGCACCGAAGCTGTTGAGTTATCCGCCATTGCGTCAGCACCGCCTTTCGCCGTAATCAGCGCAGCAATAGCAGTGTTCATGACAAGGTAGCCTATTGCCCCCGACAAAGCGGCAACTTCTTTTTCCTTTTTCGCCATACCGATAGCAACACCCATAGCGAACAGCAAAGGCAGATTGTCAAAAACAACGCTGCCCGTCCTGCTCATAACATCTAGTATTGTATACAGTATACCGCCCTTGTAAATGATACCGCCAAGTCCGTATGTTTCAATTGTGGTAGGATTTGTAAACGAGCTTCCAATCCCAAGAAGCAGACCTGCCACAGGGAGCAGTGCGATAGGGAGCATAAATGACCGCCCTACTCTTTGCAGCACCCCGAAAATTTTGTCTTTCATACCAATAACCCCCGTGATAATGTTAAACAGGCTGGCCACGTCAACCGAACGCAGCATATCACCCGAATACTAGCATTTGTAATTTTCAGATAATAATACAAACATTGACTGCAAATTATCGCATTATTTGCAAATTCATAATTACCTTGATTTGCGAAGAAGCATAACAGCAATTAAGCGCAAGCGATTTAAAACAAAAATCTTCCGGACATTTTCATACCCGGAAGATTTTTTCATATTCAATAAGGGGCTTGCCCCGTCATTTAACGTGGTCGTACCGAACGAGTTCGGC
>CAZTRH010000102.1:0-5305 GCA_964616605.1 uncultured Ruminococcus sp. | reverse complement strand
GAATTATATCCCAACCAGTAGATTTTACCATAAAACAAGCAAGTAGAGGACGGGGGGGTTCGTGGTTGTTTGAAACAGATTTTTAGTGCTGATATATTTAGTGGTGAGTTACTTTCAAAACTCTTTTTGTGAGATATTCGGGGATTTTTCGGGGATAAAAAGAAAAGAACCGCACAATAATGCGGTTCTTTTGTCGTTTGGTGGAGTCGAGGGGAATTGAAATTAATCCAATACCATTCCATTAGTTCCGAATAATTGATATTTCCTTTAAGAATGCTCTTTTGCAATTCAAATTTTGCAATGGTATCCAAAATATTTTGTCCGATTTTGTCTGAATAAAGGACAAATAAAGGACAGGTTTAGGTAACACGGCACATGGTATTGTTTGGATATCACGCAAAAATCACAGATGCTTTTACGGAAACAGTTCCGATTATTTTTAAGGAGGAAAACAATATGGAAGACATCAAGCAAAAACTTAACGAGGCAATTGTGTCACAACTGGAAATGCTTGACGGCATGGACGGAGAGGAGCGCAAAAATGCAATAGCGGATTTAGCTAAGCTTTATCAACTGAAGTTGGACGAGGACAAGCTCAGTTTGGAGTGGGAGCATTTGATTCGTGATAACACAAACGAAACAATGCGTGAAAAATCAAAACTTGACGAGCAGGTCAAAGACAGATATTTCAGAACAGGTATAGCAGCAGCTGAATTGATTATTCCGCTGATATTTTATGCGTTCTGGGTTCGTGCCGGGTTCAGGTTTGAACAGACAGGCACGATTACATCGGGGGTTTTCAAAGGTGTTGTAAATCGCTTGAAACCGACAAAATAAGGACTGAAAGACATTGATACCGCGAAAAAATCACGGTATCTTTGTTTTGCGTGATTTTTGCAGATTGTATTATGGAGAATAAGAGCTCTTATCTCTTGACTTGACGAAATATATGGTGTATATTTAATATATATACCATAGCAAACGTTATTTACGGAGGTAAAATTTATGAGCAGTAAAATTATTATACCCGAGGGTAAAGATTTGATTTATTATCTTAATGAAGGGTATGCAATCTGCAATCAATGCGGAGCAATTATGGATCGCACAGGCGTATATATCTGCCCAAACTGTGGTTGGGTGTGTGAACCATTGGATTATGAATACGAACGTGCTGAGAATGATATTGACGACTCAGAATGTATTCCTGCGGGCTGTGCCGTTTGTGGCGGCCCGTATCCGCAATGTAAAATCTCATGCAAATTATATGACGATTAACAAAAGCGAGAGAGCCAAACAAAGGCTCTCTTTTTTATGGGGTGCTTATGAAATATTACTACCAGAAGCCTGCTATATATTTGTCAATGTACGGGGAAACATATTTTTGCGCTCACCCGTTGTATAACCGCTGTACGCTGTTCGTACTTGGCGAAAATGGACTTGCCGTTATTCAGCAAAGATTTAACCGAACCGCCAAAAGCACAGGCTGGAGCGAGCTTGACCCTTGGCTTACCGATGCGATATATCTCAATACAGGGTTCCGCAGTTATTTTTATGAGAACGCAGGACCGCCTGTTGAGGGGTTATACCCAACAGTTACGGTTAGACAGATAATGTGGGCATTGAAAATGAAGCCGTTGCCTAAAGAATATTGGGAAACCTCTTTCGACCGTAAAATTATTTGATTGTCCGCAATACGCAATTTTTACATATTATCTTATGAAACCCAAAACGAAAGGAGATTATAAGGAGATGGACGAAATGAAAATCGAGTCGCGTTTCTTGACGGGTATTATTTCGAAGGTGATACGGAAAACTTTGCGTAAAAAGTTCGGGTATGACGTAAACATCAGCTTGAACAATGTGAAAGTTACCGTAAACGATGGGAAAGCTAATATCCATATAGACGCTGACGCAGAGCTTGAAAAGAGTGAAATTCTCAAAATTCTCACGGGTGCAGGGTTGGACTAAGAAAAAAAGAGGGCTTGACCGCTCTCTTTTTTACGCAGAATTTGCAGATTATATTGTGAAAAGACAGGGCAAATGCGCTGTTTATTATACGGGGTCGCTTTAGAGCGGCTCTTTTATTTTTGAAAGGAGTTCTGTAATGAAACGAACAATTCTCAATGCCCGCGGCGGTTCGCTGTTATTGACGGGAATTTCGGTTGCGGGGGTAATCCTCACGGCGGTAACCGCGTCAATTGCTGCACCAAAGGCGGCAAAGCTTATCGACAAGCGCGAAAAAGACGAGGGTAAGCGTCTTGGGACTGCCGATAAGTTTAAAGCCGTATGGCGTGTTTATGTACCAACCCTCGCTGTTTGCGCGGGAACGTCGGTGTGCATAATCGGTGCGCATTTACTTGACAAGCGGCAAATCAATCGTATTAACGGCGCTTATATTATGCTGAGGGAAGCATTCACAAAATATCGCAAAAAGGCGACAGACCTTTACGGAAGTGACGCAGACTTAAAAATACGTACGGAAATCGCTAGAGATATTTACAATGCTGAGGAACAATGGCGTATTACCCCCACTTTAGGCTGGGAGGACGAGCATTGTGACAAACGCTTGTTTTACGACAGTTACGGTGAAAGATATTTTGAAGCACCATTTGAGAGGGTGATGGAGGCGGAATATCACATAAACCGCAACTATGTTCTGCGCGGCGGCTGCGAATTGAACGAGTTCTATGAGATGCTGGGATTGCCGCCGTTGGAGAAATGCGACGGGGTAGGCTGGAATACGGCGGAGGGGTACTATTGGATAGACTTCTCAAACGAGAAAGCGGTTATGGACGATGGTTTAGAATGTATCATCATCTCTGACGCTATGGGAGTGTCTTATTTGGAAGATTATTGAGTAACATTGCGCAAAATTTGCAACGTGTATTGTGAAAGGGGGTGAACGCTATGACTAATCCTATCATTAGAATTATCGGCTTAGCGGCAACTGTAACAGGACTGATAGCAGCACTGGCACAGGATTGGGTTGCCGAAAAGAAGATAGAAGTGATGGTTGACGAAAAGGTCAGCGAGGCACTTGCAGAAAACAACAAAGAAAAAGACGAGGAAAACGAGGAAGAGTCCTGAACAAGGGCTCTTTTCTCTTTGACTTAGGGTGGACAGAATGGACGTGATTTACGACTATATTTACAATCAGCTAAAGCTTCCCGATTACATGGCGGTAAATTTTCAAAACTTTGAGGAAGTGAGTTTTAAGCGCAGCGTGGCATATGATATTTTAGGAACGGTAACGCAAAATCCGTTTGACGACCCTGCGGATATCGTTTGGGAGTATTTGTTATTTGCTCAACACGCACTTACAACGTGCAATTCCAAAAACAAAAAGGTATTTGCGGCGGTTGTCGACGTGTTGACAGACCTGCTTAGCGAACTGGAAAGGAAAGAATTATGAACAATTTATTGAAACCAATCGGAAAGACGCTTGCAAAGCATTCCCCTGCTATTTTGACAGCACTGGGGATTGCTGCGTCACTGGCGGCAGTTGTACAGGCTGCTGCGGCAACTCCGAAAGCGCTTGCTCTTATAGAACAGGCTGAACAGAAAAAAGGTGACAAACTCACCAAAAAGGAAATAGTAAAGGCAGCTTGGAAACCTTATGTTCCAACAGCCGCAATGGTAGTTACAGAAATAGTGTGTATTGTGGGTATAAACGCAATACATAATAGACGAGGAAGTGCTGCCGCGGCAGCTTATGCCTTATCTAGCGAGGCATTACGCGAATATCGAGAAAAAGTTGTTGAAACCATAGGCGAAGAAAAGGAACATGATATTTCTGCGGCAGTTGCAAAAGAAAAGCTGAAAAAAGACCCAATCTCCGATAACACAACAATCATTATGACGGGGAACGGCGACAGCTTATGCTACGATAGCCATGCAGGAAGATATTTCAACAGCAGTATCGAGAAACTTCGTTATGCGGTCAATGAGCTTAACCGTCAGATATTGTGTGACGGATACGCGTCACTGAACGATTTTTATTATGAAATTGGACTCGACAATACAAAGCTTGGCGATGATATCGGCTGGGGAGTCAACAATGGTTTGGTTGATGTTTCGTTTACTTCGAAGGTAGCGGAAAACGGTGTGCCGTGTTTGGTGCTGAGTTATAATCTTGCGCCAAAATATGATTACGACAAATGCTGTTAATGCTATGCGCAAAAAATACAACCGCTGTTATGGAAGAGATTCCGATTATTAAACCAAAGGAGATTATCACTATGGAAAACATCGAAAACATTATCGAAAGCGAGGCTGTTGATTTCATAGAAACATCAGCGAGCGGAAAAGGACTTAAAATAGTTCTAACAGCAGGTGGAGCTGCCATTATATGCTATGCAGCATATAGATGGGTAGTCAAACCGGCTGTGAAGAAGTTTAAGGAACGCCGTGCCGAAAAGCTTGAAACAGAGCACGCTGACGAAGTTACAATCGAAACAACGTGATATTTGGCAATAAGAAAAGACGGGACGCCTGTAACAAGGCGTCTTTCGTTTTGTGAAAGGAGATTTTATGGAAATAGAAGAGTATCCCTCTAACTCACAGAAGTCAAAAGAGCGCAAAGCCGAAGTCCGCTCTGACGAAAAGCGTGTGCAAAAGCCTGTGGCGGTTGGCAGACTTGCAAAGAAAAGTAAGGCACGGGAGCTTTTTGAGAAATTTGTTTCGGAGGACGCATCCGACATCGGAAATTACGTTGTTGCAGATGTTCTTATTCCTTCAATTAAAAAGGCTATCAGTGATATTGTGACAAATGGTATAGATATGCTGCTTTACCCAAACGGCGAAGGTAGACGCAAAAACGGTTCTCGTATTTCGTATCGTTCCTGCTACCGAGCAGAGAATGAACGACCTGAACGCAAATCGACATATACAGTGCGCGATTACGACAATATCACGCTCGACACTAGAGGCGAGGCAGAAGATATTCTCACAAGTATGGACGAACTTATTAGTATGTATGGCATTGTGAGTGTTGCAGATCTTTATGATTTAGTAGGTATTGTAGGTTCCTACACCGACAATAAGTATGGGTGGACAAACCTGAATACAGCAAAGGTAATTCCGACAAGGGACGGTTATAAGCTTAAGCTGCCGAGAGCTGTTCCGCTGGATTGATATTTATACGAAAGGATAATAACCATGAAAATTAAAAACACAATTGCAAAATTCGCCCTTAAAGCGAAAAAGCACAGTCCCGAAATTCTTATATTTGCGGGAATTGCAGGAATGGCGGCAACCGTAGTAACGGCTTGTGTCGCCACTACAAAAGCAGAGAATATTCTCACAG
>CAZTRH010000101.1:0-5314 GCA_964616605.1 uncultured Ruminococcus sp. | reverse complement strand
TTTTATATTATATCACTTATCCAATGGTTTGTCAAGTACTTTTTTAAAATTTTTTTAAATATTTTTTTTGCTGTGTTTTCTTACATTATTTATATATTACATTTTCTTAAATAAAAAATTTTATTCTTCTATCTTTATATTTGTCCTTTGTTTATCGGTTATATTTATTATCATACCCTACCTCTTATCCGCATATTATTTTATAGATGTACATTCTTTACAAATATTCTCCTGCATTTGCTATTTTTTTCACAAACCTCTTGACACAGAGATGAAAATGTGTTAAAATCTATTTGTATTGTAAGTTTGACCGTTTTGCTTGTCACTTACCTATAAAAATTGGATTTGCCGCCTTTCTCAGAGTGGCAGTCCCATATTTCTCACAGGAGGAAACACAATGAGAGTTTACAATTTCAGCGCAGGCCCTGCCGTTCTGCCCGAAGAGGTTCTTAAAGAAGCGGCTGACGAAATGCTTGACTACAACGGTACAGGTATGTCCGTTATGGAAATGTCACACCGTTCAAAGGCTTATGATGATATCATCAAGACGGCCGAGCAGGATCTTCGTGACATAATGAATATCCCTGACAATTATAAAGTACTGTTCCTTCAGGGCGGTGCTTCCCAGCAGTTTGCAGCTGTTCCCATGAATCTCATGAAGAATAAGAAGGCTGCATACATAGTAACAGGTCAGTGGGCAAAGAAAGCTTATCAGGAAGCTCAGATTTATGGTGAAGCCGTTAAGGTTGCTTCTTCCGAGGATAAGACTTTCTCTTACATTCCCGATTGCTCAGACCTTGACATTCCTGATGATGCAGACTATGTTTATATTTGTGAAAACAACACAATTTACGGCACAAAGTTCAAGACTCTCCCGAACACCAAGGGCAAGGATCTTGTTGCCGATGTTTCCTCCTGCTTCCTTTCCGAGCCTGTTGATGTAACAAAATACGGTGTTATCTACGGTGGTGTTCAGAAGAACGTAGGTCCTGCAGGTCTTGTTATCGCAATTATCCGTGAAGATCTTATCAGAGATGATGTTCTCCCCGGAACTCCCACAATGCTTAAGTGGAAGACTCAGGCTGACAACGATTCTCTTTATAACACACCTAACTGCTATGCAATTTACATCTGCGGCAAGGTATTCAAGTGGATAAAGAAGATGGGCGGACTTGAGGCAATGAAGGCTCACAACGAGAAGAAAGCAAAGATTTTGTATGACTTCCTCGACCAGAGCAAGCTGTTCAAGGCTACTGTAAGACCCGAGGATCGTTCTCTGATGAATGTTCCTTTCGTAACAGGCAACGACGAACTTGACGCTAAGTTTGTGAAGGAGTCCAAGGCTGCAGGCTTTGAAAACCTCAAGGGTCACAGAAGTGTCGGCGGTATGAGAGCTTCTATCTACAATGCTATGCCTATCGAGGGCGTTGAAAAGCTTGTTGAGTTTATGAAGAAGTTTGAAGCTGAAAATTCTTAATCAGCCTGTTTTGATTTGTAACGCTTAAATTTCTCCCCCGCATAAATGGGGGAGAAAAACATATTTAATTGTGTTCGCACAATTACTTAATGAAAGGATTTTGGTTATGTATAATATTCAGACATTGAATAAAATTGCTTCCTGCGGCACAGACCTTCTCGACAAGAGCAAGTACGCCGTGGCAGATGATGTAAACAACCCCGATGCTATCCTTGTCCGTTCTGCTTCCATGCACGAAATGGAGCTTGGTTCTAACCTCCTTGCCATTGCAAGAGCAGGTGCAGGCGTAAACAACATTCCGATTGACAAGTGCAGCGAGCAGGGCGTTGTTGTTTTCAACACTCCCGGTGCCAACGCAAACGCTGTCAAGGAGCTTGTTTTGTGCGGACTTTTCCTTTCTTCCAGAAAGGTTGTTCCGTCCACAGAGTGGATTAAAACACTCAAGGGCAAGGGCGACGAAGTAAGCAAGCTTGTAGAAAAAGGCAAAAGCCAGTTCGCCGGTCCCGAGATTATGGGTAAGAAGCTTGGTGTTATCGGTCTTGGCGCAATCGGCATTCTGGTTGCCAACGCTGCCGCTGCTCTGGGTATGGAAGTTTACGGCGCAGACCCGTTCCTTTCCGTAAACAATGCACTTAAGCTTTCAGGCTCTGTTCATTATGTTAAGTCCAACGACGAGATTTTTGAAAAGTGCGATTATATCACCCTCCATGTTCCTGCTACTGCTGAAACAAAGGGTATGATTAACGCTGAAACAATTGCAAAGATGAAGAAAACGGTTCGTCTGCTCAATTTTGCACGCGGCGATCTGGTTGATGACAAGGCTGTTCTTGATGCACTTGCAAACGGTGGAATGGCTTGCTATGTAACAGACTTCGCAACAGACGCTCTTATCGGAGCAGAAGGTGTTGTTGCAATGCCTCACCTTGGCGCTTCCACTCCCGAAAGTGAAGATAACTGCGCTGTTATGGCTTGCAAAGAAGTTGCTGATTACATTGAAAACGGCAACATCACAAATTCCGTTAACCTTCCGAATATGGAAATGGCAATTACAGGAACAGCTAAAATCTGCGTAATCCACAAGAACGTAGAGGGTGTTATCAATAATATCACCGCTCCTATTTCCGCTTCCGGAATGAATATTGAGAATATGCAGAGCAAGTCCAAGAAGGATTATGCATACACCTGCCTTGACGTTTCAGGCAATACAGCAGGCATTGAGGAAAAGCTCAAGGCTGTTGCAAACGTTGTCGGTGTAAGAGTTGTAAAGTAATCACGTTGCTTAATAAAACCAACAGGCTGTGGGAATATCCCACAGCCTGTTTTGTATTTCAGTCTTTTTTCAGCGTATTTATAAAAACCGCAAGTCGCTCATAGGGACGGAGCAAAGTGGGACGATTTCGTCTGGTCTTATTATTATGGCGTAGGAAACAACGATAAATATGTTGCCTATATACTTACCGATGAAAATTACGAGCGTGATTACGGCGATGATGAAAAGGACGGTTACTATCATATTTACGCCGTTGGAAAAGACGGAGAAAACACATCAATAAAAACTATCAAAGCTTCTGTATGCGGTGGTTTTGACTATGCCGATGATAATTTCCTGACAGCAAAATTTGCAAATGATTATTCTTATTTAAGCATTTGCTTAGACGTTCAGACAGAAAAGTATAAACTACTTCCATATACTAACAGTCCCCTGTATCTCGATAACACCCGTGAAATTATTTCTGATGAAACCGCTTACTATCTGATTGACCTCAAAAGCAAAGCAATATTAGCAAAATACTCGTACATATCCAAAGGCTGGACAAACAATACCGATGCCGTTAAAGGAGAAATATTCCGAGCTAAAAACGACAACAACGAATGGTTGTATATCGACCGCAGCGGCAGCGTTCTCGGAACATTCGACAGTGCGTCAACATTCAGCGGTGATTACGCAATAGTTGTAAAAGACGGCAAAGCATTTCTTATTGACAAGAATATGAACTGCGTATCAGAAAAGATTGACGGTGCTATGGTTGGCGCATTCAGAGATGGCTTTTTTGTCGTACAGAAAGAGGACGGCACACAGGTAATTGTAACACACGCCGAACCCGAACCCACATCAGAACCAACTTCCGAGCCGACCTCCGAACCCACATCAGAACCAACTTCCGAGCCGACCTCCGAACCCACATCAGAACCAACTTCCGAACCGACCTATGAACCCACTTCTGAACCAAGTTCCGAGTCTGTATCCGAGCCTGCCACCGCACCATCTGACACTTCCAACCCCTCAACTGGTATAGTTTACGGATTAGCAGCAGTGGCAGCTGCAGCGTCTGTCTGCATAGTAACACGCAAAAAGAGATAATCTTCCACATAACACAAACACACAGCGGCTGCACCTTTTACGGTGCAGCCGCTCAGCTTATATATACAATACATTAAAGATTCAGAAACCCTTACAGCAGCTTCACAATCTCAGAATAAACGCTGCTGTAATGCTCATCTGTTATACCGAAGTCCTTTTCCTTATAAGTCCACACAGCATGGGCAATACCAAGTTTTTCAAAAACGGAATGAATATCCCTGAACCATCTGACTGTACTTTCCGGGTCTGCATTATCAATCACGCCATATTCTCCGCAGTACAGCGGAACATCATACTTTTCAGAAACCTTAACCGCAGAAGCAAACATATTTTCAAAAAACTTTTCTCCGATCAAGCCTGTATTCTCCTTGTCAAAAACCTCGTCAAAGCTATTGCCGAACAGCCGCTCCGACTTTTCCGCAATCTCTCTTTCAGCAATAGGATATTCACAGCCGCTGTCCTTTGGCATTGTGTCTACCCAATAAGCCTTTTGGTGCGTAAAAAGCATAGGACTGTAAAAATGATATGTAAACACTATGTTCTCGTCATAAGGCTTATCAAGCAGCGACAATCCCTTGATACTGCTGTTCATAATGCCGCCTACAATAATTTTTACTGATTGAGAAATCTCACGGATAGCCTTTATTGTACGCAGCGCAATCGCATTCCATTTTTCAGCAACATCGGGGTGTGTTACTTCATTTAAAAGTTCAAATGCAATATCATTGCAATCGCCATACCGTTTTGCAAATTCAACCCACAATCCGCAAAAAATATTCTGCAGCTGTTCATTATCAAAAAACTGACAGTCGTCTGCATTGTCAAACACAAAGCCTGCTGTCTTGTGCAAATCCAGGACAAGCGACAATCCGTGCCTGCGACAATCGGCAATAGTCCTGTCGATATATGTAAAGCCGTGTTCAATAAACTCTCCGCTGTCCGTCATAACCACATTGTAGTCGATTGGCAAACGGATATGGTCAACACCCATTTCTGCAATTTTATCAATATCCGCAGATGTTATAAAGGTGCTGTAATGCTGTTCGTTGTAATTCTCCTCACCGCACTGCGAAAGCCAACCGCCAAGATTAACGCCCTTTTTAAATCCCGTAAACTCTCTCATACCTTTCACCTCAGACATAATATTTAAGACAAGCATTGAAAAACCGCCAGAATATTCTCTCAGAATGTTCCTCAATCTGCTCCCTCAAATCAATGATACAACATTCAGCGGAAAAAATCAAGTGTTTTTTGAAAAGTTCTCTTATTATTTGTCTAAAATTTAACAATTATTTCATACGTTACCGGTATTCCGCCTCATCGTTCGTCAGATTTGCCCAAAGAGTGCAATGTTTTTCTTCAAATCAACAAAAAACCTTCTTCTATCCTGAGTAACAGGACAAACACAACTCATAAAAACCGCCCCCCTGCTTCACAGCAAGGAGCGGAACATATTATTAAAATTACTTCTTCAG
>CAZTRH010000100.1:0-5343 GCA_964616605.1 uncultured Ruminococcus sp. | reverse complement strand
AATGAATACTATTTTTGAACAGAACACACTGAACGCCCAGACGAAAGTCCGGGCGGTTTAGTGTGTTGTTTACTTTACGTCAGCCATAAGCCTTACCATAACTGCTTTCTGTGCGTGCAGGCGGTTTTCAGCTTCATCAAAGATTTCTGCTGCGTGTTGTTCAAATACTTTTGCTGTGATTTCCTCTTCACGGTGTGCAGGCAGACAGTGGAGAACAATAGCATCAGACTTTGCGGATTTCATAACTTCATCGTTTATCTGATATCCTGTGAATACCTCTTTGCGTTTGGCAGCTTCTCCCTCTTGTCCCATAGACGCCCAGACGTCAGTGTAAACTGCGTCAGCGTCGGCAGCAGCTTGAACCGGATCACTTACAATGTTGAATTTTCCGGGGTACTGTGCAGCAAAATCAAGTACCTGCTTGTCTGGGTAGTATCCCTCAGGGCAAGCAAGCGATACGCTCATACCAACTTTGAGCGCACCTACTGTAAGGGAATTCGCCATATTATTTCCATCACCAATATAGCAGAACTTCAGACCGTCAAGCTTATTTTTGTATTCACGAATTGTCTGCAAATCAGCAAGTACCTGACAGGGGTGGCAGAAATCAGTCAAGCCATTGATAATCGGAATAGTACCATATTCAGCGAGATTTTCAACTTCAGACTGCTCGAAAGTACGAATCATAATACCATTGAGGTAACGAGAAAGAACACGAGCAGTATCCTGAACAGGTTCACCACGACCAATCTGTAAATCCCTTGAGGAGAGGAACAATGCCTGACCGCCAAGCTGATACATTCCCGTTTCAAATGAAACTCGTGTTCTTGTGGAAGACTTCTGGAAAATCATACCTAATGTCTTGCCATCAAGAATACGATGGGGAATGCCATGTTTGTGTTCGTATTTGAGTTGGTCTGCAAGATTTAAAATATCAATGATTTCCTCTGTGCTTAAATCAAGCAGCTTCAATAAATGTTTCATATTAAAAAAATCCTTTCACTTTTGGTTTTCAATCGTTCGCAGTCAATAAGACCCAGATTATGACAGAAGTTCTGCAAGAATTGCAAGGCCTTTATCAATTTCCTCATATGTAATAGTAAGGGGAGGAAGCAGACGAACTTTCGTTTTCGCAGTCAACAAGAGTAATCCTTTATCAAGTGCAGCCTTTACAACATCAGCCGCTTTTTTGTTTTTAAGTTCAATTCCTATCATAAGGCCAATACCCGATATGGATTGAACTTCGGGCATTTCGCTGATTTTTTTTCGGATATAATCTGCTTTGGCGGGAATCTCGTTCAGAAGTCCATCATCTGTAAGAGTGGATACAACAGCAAGACCACCTGCGCAGCTTATGGGATTGCCGCCAAAAGTAGAGCCATGCGTTCCGGGCTGTAAAACATCTTTGCATTTTTCGCCTGCAAGGCAGCAGCCAATCGGTACACCGCCTGCAAGACCCTTAGCAAGAGTAGTAAGGTCGGCTTTCTTTCCATAGTGCTCACCGCATAGGAACTTTCCTGTTCTGCCAACGCCTGTCTGAACCTCATCTGCAATAGTCAGAACGTCTTTTTCAGCACAGAGTTTGTAAATTTCGTCTACAAATGATTGTTCAAGAGCCATTACACCACCTTCGCCCTGAATGTATTCAAACATTACAGCGCATACGGTATCATCAAGTTTTGCTCTTAAATCCTCTATATTATTTGCTTCAACATATACAAAACCCTCAACAAAAGGGAAGAAGTAGTTATGGAACACGTCCTGTCCCGTTGCTGAAAGAGTGCAGATTGTACGTCCGTGGAAAGAGTTTACAAGAGTAATGATATTGTGACGACCTTTTCCGTATTTGTCAAAACTGTATTTACGGGCGATTTTGATCGCACATTCGTTTGCTTCGGCACCCGAATTACCGAAAAAAGCATTTTTGTAGCCTGCAGTATCGCAGAGTTTTTTTGCAAAATCAGCCTGAATTTTTGTATAGTAATAATTTGAAGAATGCTGAACTGATTTTACTTGACTACAGATAGCATTTACCCACTTGTCGTTACAAAATCCAAGGGAGTTGGTGCCGATACCGGAGCCAAAATCAATATATTCTTTTCCGTTTTCATCAACAGCAACCTCGTGTGTACCTTTTTCCATTACAAGGTCATATCTGCCGTAAGAGTGCATTACATAATTATTAAATTGTTCTATTGTACTCATTTTTAACACCTTATCCTATAATCATGGTTCCCGCACCAATATCTGTAAGCAATTCGATGAGAATTGAGTGTGGGATGCGTCCGTCAATAATGTTTGCTTGTTTTACACCACGTCGAACCGCTTCTACGCAGCAGTCAATTTTTGGAATCATACCGCCGGAGATAATACCCTGTTTTTTAAGATACGGAACTTCGCTTACGCCAATAGTTCTGATAATAGTGTCCTCATCGTCCTTGTCTTCAAGCAGACCCTTGATATCAGTGAGAAGAATAAGGCTGGGAGCGTTCATTTCTGCGGCAATTCGTGCTGCTGCAGTGTCTGCATTGATATTATAAACAGTGCCGTCTTTACCTCTGCCTATTGTTGATACAACAGGTATATAACCCTTTTCAAGAGCGTGTCTGATAACTTCAGGATTGACATTTGTGATTTCACCGACAAGACCTAATTCGGGATTAAGTGTTTCTGCTTCAATCATATTTCCGTCAAGTCCGCAAAGACCTATAGCCTTGCCGCCTTGATTTTCAAGAAGAGATACAAGATCTTTATTTACCTTACCGGCAAGAACCATCTGAACTATATCAATGGTTTCTTCATCTGTATAACGCAGTCCATTTACAAACTTGCTTTCCTTGCCGACTTTCTTAAGCATATCGTTGATTTCGGGACCGCCGCCATGTACCAGAACAACTTTAATTCCCACCAGAGAGAGAAGAACGATGTCCTGCATAACTGCTTGCTTTAATTTATCATTTGTCATAGCATTGCCGCCATACTTCACAACAACGACCTTATCGTTATATTTCTGAAGATAGGGGAGAGCCTCAACCATTACCTTCGCACGAATATCGTAACCAATTTCCATTTCAATTCTCCTTATGCAGATCAAGTTCTGTATTCAGCATTGATTTTGACGTAATCAAAAGTCAGGTCGCAGCCCCATGCTATAGCACTGTGTTCGCCGCTGTACAAATCAACTATTATTTTAATTTCCTCTTCTGACAATACTTTCTTGGCTTCAGCTTCTGAAAAACCAATTCCAGCACCATCAACACATACAGTGAGTTTTCCTGCATTACTTACAAGTTCGACTGAAGTCTTTGAGATGTCAAAATCACCTTCTGCGTAACCGATAGCACACAATATTCTTCCCCAGTTTGCGTCAGCTGCAAACAAAGCCGCTTTCACAAGACTAGAAGAAATTACCGACTTCGCAACTGATTTTGCAACAGCATCGGTAGGAGCGTCGTTTACTACACACTCAATAAGTTTGGTTGCGCCCTCGCCGTCACGCGCCGTTTCACGGGCAAGATTCATCATTACGGCGTAAAGTGCGTTCTCAAAAATCTCATAATTTCTGTCTTCGCAGATTATTTCAGCGTTTCCTGCAAGCTCAGAACTCATTAAAATGAGTGTATCGTTGGTTGATGTGTCACCGTCAACACTTACCATATTGTATGTTACGGAATTAACCTTGCGCAGAGCTTTTGCAAGGAGTTCGCCATTTATCGCAACGTCAGTAGTGATGAAAGCAAGCATAGTCGCCATATTGGGATTTATCATTCCGCTGCCTTTTGAAATACCGCCAAGATGGCATTTCTTTCCATCAATTTCAAATTCAACCGCAAATTCCTTTTTGCGTGTGTCTGTGGTCATAATTGCTTCGCACGCAAGAGGGCTGTTTTCTTTTGCAAGGGAAGAAGCAAGAGGAGAGATAGCTTTTCTTATTGCTTCAATGTTAAGTTTCTGTCCAATAACTCCCGTTGAGCCGATGAGAATATCATTTACGTCAATATTGAGGGCTTCGGAGGTGAGTCGGCACATTTCCTCTGCAATTTCTACGCCGTCAGGATTACAGGTGTTTGCATTTCCGCTGTTTACAATAACAGCCTGTGCGTAACCGTCTTTGAGGTGTTCCTTGGAAACAACAATAGGCGCACCTTTAACTTTGTTTGTGGTGAAAAGAGCCGCAGCCTTGCAGCGTTTTTCACAGACTATCATTGCAAGATCACGCTTAGTAGTGTTTCCTGCTTTGATTCCCGCAATTACACCGCCTGCTTTAAAGCCTTCGGCAGCACAAACACCGCCATCTATGAAGTTATATCCGTTAAAATTAACCATTTTACCCTCCGATTATTGCTTAAATCAAACCTGTTTTTTCGTCAATACCCATCATAATGTTAAGACACTGAACAGCTGCGCCTGATGCACCTTTTCCAAGGTTATCCAGTCTTGAACAAAGAATAAGCCGCTCATCGTTGCCGTTTACAAAAAGCTCCATCATATTAGTACCCGAAAGATTGTTTGCGCCGATAAAACCGTCCTGCGGTTCTCCTTCGGGCATAACCTTTACGAAATAAGAACCGTTTTCACCATAGAAGTCCGTAAGTGCTTTTCTGATATCATCAACAGAATAATTCTTGGTGAGCATTCTTGTGAAAATTGGGAGTGACACTACCATTCCGCTGAAATAGTCGCAAACGAGCGGATTAAACGAGGGAGCGTAGTCCAGTCCGCAGATTTTCTGCATTTCGGGGAGATGCTTATGCTGCTGAGTAAGAGCATACTGACGGGGACTGTCAAAATCTGCAGGGCGGTTTTCACCCTCGTATACTGCTATGGCTTTTTTTCCTGCACCACTGTATCCCGAAACCGCATGGCAGGTAACAGGGTAGTCAGCAGGCATTATTCCAAGCTTTACAAGCGGATATACCATTGATACAAAGCCGCTTGCATAGCAACCAGGCACAGCAGTACGGCTGCTGTTTTCAATCTTGTTGCGAAAATCCGTTCCCAATTCGGGAAAACCATATGCCCAATCGGGATTAGTTCTGTGAGCTGTTGAAGCGTCTATAATTCTTACTTTATCGCCGGCCATAGCAACTGCTTCTCTCGCAGCAGCGTCAGGCAGACAGAGAAAAGTGAAATCCGCTGAATTTATCATCTTGCAACGTTCGTCATTGTCGTGACGTTTGTCGTTATCTATTTTAAGAAGCTCGATGTCATTTCTGTTCTTGAAGCGTTCAAGAATTTTAAGACCCGTAGTTCCTTCCTGTCCGTCTATATATACCTTTGTCATAACTCTTCCAACCTCTTCTCTGCAAGTTCAATC
The DNA here is from genome assembly GCA_964616605.1 of uncultured Ruminococcus sp. Lineage (GTDB taxonomy): Bacteria > Bacillota > Clostridia > Oscillospirales > Ruminococcaceae > CAG-115. Next base: position 26 of record CAZTRH010000100.1, on the reverse strand, counting down.
TGCGTCTTAACGCTGTTGGGTGACGG
>CAZTRH010000099.1:0-5407 GCA_964616605.1 uncultured Ruminococcus sp. | reverse complement strand
GAACATTGTCGGGTGACAGCCGTATTTTAATGCGGATTGAGGGCGCACACAGCGAAGTTAAGACGTTGCTTGAGAAAATTCCCGGAATGGAAGAAGTTCGGGTTCTGAGAGAAGTCGAAAAGTCCGTTTGGGAATATGAGCTTAATCCAAAAGCAGGCAGCGACATAAGACGCGAGGTGTTCAAACGCTTGTCGGAGCGCAGGTTTCCGATACTTATGATGAAAGGCAGTGAACTGTCACTGGAGGAAATATTCCTCCGACTGACTACGGGCAGTTACTACGAGGAAGATTTCGGAGAGGAACGATAATGACAGCAATTTTCAAACGTGAATTTTCATCGTATTTTATATCACCGTTGGGATATGTTTTTCTGGCAGTGTTTTACTGCTTTTCGGGACTGTTTTTATGGCTTAATTGCCTTGCTGTGGGTCAGGCGGATATGAGCGGCGTGTTTGTGACGCTGTTCTATGTGATGGTTATTATGGTGCCTGTCCTTACAATGCGGACCATGGCAGAGGATAAACGGCAGAAAACCGATCAGCTGACGCTTACAGCTCCTGTGAGTTTGTGGGGATTGGTGTGCGGAAAATTTTTGGCGGCTTTTTGTGTGTTCCTGCTTGCAAGTGCGGCGCTTCCTGTGTATGCAGTCTTTATATCATCGGCAATCGATACAGGCAGCAGCTTTGCTTGGGTTTCATTCTGGGGAAACTATGTGGGTCTGGTTCTGATAGGCGCAGTTTTTGTCTGCGCAGGCGTTTTTATATCAAATCTCACAGAAAATCAGATGATTGCAGCTGTGGGAGGCATTGGCGTAAATATTGTGTTGTGTATTTTCGATTTGCTGATAAATTATGTTCAGACGGAAAGCGTTAGGAATATTATTGCAAAACTGTCTGTATTCAATCGCTATTACGAGTTTACACTGGGAATATTCAGTGTGGAGAATGTGCTGTTTTTTTTAAGTCTTGCGGTGGTTTTCCTTTTCTTAACGGTGCGGTTTACAGAACGCCGCCGTTGGAGCTAGGAGGGCAGGCATGAAGAACAGATTTAAACGTGGGACGCTATCGGCTGCATTCACTGTGGCGTTTGTTGCTGCGGTGGTGCTGGTTAATATAATAGTCGGACTGATATCTGAAAAGTTCGGTGCGAAAGCCGACCTTACAGAGGATAGTCTTTATACGTTGGAAGAAACAACGATAAATTATCTTGATAATCGTCTGACGGAAAATATTTCAATTACTGTGCTTAACTCAGAACAGACGTTCGTTTCAGATCCGAACAATCGTGTGATAAACGAAATTCTCAAAAATATGGAAATCGAAAGCTCACAAGTGGAGCTTTCGTATATCAACCTTGACCTGAATCCAAATTACACATCAAAGTTCAAGGACGAAACACCTGATACAAACTATATCGTTGTTGAGTGTGAGAAAACAGGGCGGCACAGAATTATTTCCCCTTTGGATTATTATGGAATTTCGGGCGAGGACGCTTTACTGTATTATCAATACTATGGCTTGGTTCAAGGCTATTTTATAGAGCAGGAAGTAATCTCAGCTATGATGTTTACCGTAGACGAAAACCCGATACGCATTGCGTTTGTGGAAGGTTATAGCGAAACAGACAGCACTGCGCTTAAAAACCTGCTGACAAACAACGGATTTACCGTTGAAGTACTCAATCTGCTGACAGAGGACGAAATTGACAGTGATATTGATTTCGTTGTCGTTCATGCGCCGACAATTGATATGGACAGCGAACAGCTTCTCAAACTTGATAAATTCCTTGATAACGGCGGCAAGTACGGCAAGAGCGTTCTGTATTTTGCAAGTATAGCTCAGCCGAAAACTCCGAATATCGACGAGTTTTTGAGCGACTGGGGATTAAGCGTTGGTTATGCCGATATAGGTCAGTCAAATTCCGGTTACCTTATAAGCAGCCTTACGCGTTTTCTGCATTTGCAGCAAGTGTGCGATACTCCGTTTACCGAGGGAGTGTATGGGTCGGGACTGTATGCGTTGGGAGCGGATTTGCGACCCGTGTATACGCTTGGAAAATCCAATGTCACAACCAGAGTGCTGATGAAAACTTATGATGGTGCGTTCTTGTATCCGCTTGACTACGGTGATGAGGATTTTGATATATCAGCAGCAGAAAAGGGCGAGTTCAATGATGTTGTAGTTTCAACAAAAACGCTTGAGGACGGCACGCCGGGCAGAGTATTTGTGTTTGGCTCAGATGTGCTGTCGGACAGCTATCTTCTGTCATATCAAAATGGCTTGAACAGTGAGTTTTTTACAAATCTGTTCAATGTTATTTCGGGACGAGAGGTAGGAATTACTATCAAGGAAAAAGTACCTGTGAGTGTTACTTTTGAGATGAGTGCAAAGACTGCGAACACGCTTGCGGTTGTGCTTTGCATCGTGATACCTATTTTGGTGATATCGGCAGGAATTACGGTTTATATCCGCAGGAGGCACAGATAATGAAAAATGCGGTAAAGCCGCTTGTTATAACGCTTGCTGTTGTGGCTGTACTTGGAGGAATATTGGCGTTTCTTCTGATATCGGGCAATGACGGCGAGAGTTCGTATAATGACAGCGCATTGTTGTCGGCGCTTGATTTTCTTGAGGGCGAAGATGAGTCGTATCCCGTTACGGCAGGCAGCAGTAAGGATTTGATTTCTGTAACGGTAACCCGTGACAACGGTGGACTGCTTTTCACACGGAAAGAAGATTTTTCGGAGGACAGCACTTGTTATCATAATATAGACGGTCTTGGAACGCTTAAGCAGGATAACACGCTTGTTTCTTATTTAGTGGATAATCTTGCAGTTCTGGTGGCTGATAAGTTTGTTGAGGAAAATCCCGATGATTTGTCAAAATACGGACTTGATTTTCCAAAAGCGATTGTTTCGCTTGATTTTGAAGATGGCGAGGATATTGAGATTTCTTTTGGAATAAGAAGTCCCTCTGATGAAAAGCTGATTTACTGCGAAGCAAACGGATTTGTTTTTATGGTGAATTATTACGCAGTGGAAGATATCTTTTCAAATCCGCAGGACTTCGCTGAACTGGAACTGTTTTCTAAAAGAGAGCGTATAGAGCAGATTAAAATAGAGCGGTCTGATTTTGAGGAACCGGTTGTTTTGCGGTATCTCAGCAGCTATGCAAATGCCGATGAGGGAATGGTATACGATGAAACGGCGGAGTATGAGTTCGTAGAGCCTTTTCGACTGATGGTTGACCCGAAGAAAGGAAAAAAGCTTTATTCCGGTCTTATGCCGCTTCAGATGGATAGCTGTGAATTTGTTGAAAAATCTGCGGAAAAGCTTACTGAATGCGGATTTGATACGCCAACAGCGGTGGTTTCATTTTCAGCGTCAGATATTGACTATGTTCTGACAATAGGCGGAAAACTTGCGGACGGTGCAGGATATTATGCGATATTATCCAATGTTGACGGCATTTACTCGATAAGCGAGAAAAGTGCGGTATGGGCGGATTTCTCATTGTCGCAGGTCGTGTCGCTGTCGGGGGTTACGCCGTATATACTCGGCTGTGAGAGCGTTGAAGTAAGTACTGAATACGCTGAGTATGTTTTCGTAAATAATCAGAACAGGTTTTCTCTGAACGGAAACTTGTTGGAGGAATACACGTTCAGAGTGTTTTTTGAAATGCTTTCGGGATTAACTGCTGATGAATTGTATACTCGGCAGACTGACGGAGCAAAAAAACTTTCTGTGCGGTTTAATTACAACGATAAATATTCCGTACTGTATGGCAGGGAATATGATGAATATTCTCTGTATGACTGCGATAGCAGAAAATATGTAATGAACCTTAATGGCGACACAGTTTTTAAGGTTAATGCGGTAAACGTTCAAAAGATTTTTGATAGACTTACTGCAATAACGAGCGGCTGATACGACGCAAAACCGCACGAATAACGAAACGGAGGAATTTACAATGGCAGACAACATTTTTTATTACAGAGGATTTCCGCTGTTAAGACAGGGAAATACGATCATTTATGGCTGCGGCGGAGATCCGTATGCTGCAAGGCTTACTATAAAGGATACAAAGATGATTGCTGATGAAGAAGTGCCTAATACCGTCATGGTACAGCTGCTCCCGAATACGGGAGTGGGCGGCGATATGAATAAAGCCCGCAAGGGCGATTTTACGGGATTTTACGAGGCACTTGACGCTGCTCATATTTGGCTTTCGGAAGCTCTTTTCAACTAATAGAACAGAATAAACTCAGGGCAGATACGAAATTGTATCTGCCCTGAATTAAGATTGTAAACTGAAAGCTTAATCACCAGTCGATTCTCTGAGAATAAGGCTGTGCGGAAGCATATATGTAGATCTGTCCTGAGTTTCGGATTTGATATTGTTGATGAGTTTTTCTATAACGGTTTTGCCTTGCAGATAACACGGCTGTTCAACAGTCGAAAGTCTTGGAATGAACATATGCGAATACGCTATATTATCAAATCCGAAGAACAGCACGTCCTTTCCGACTGTAATTCCGTGCTGTACGGCATAAGTCATAGCACCGATTGAAATAGTATCGGAAATGGAGAAAATAGCGTCAGGCTTGTTTGCAAGGTTCATAAGATGTTCGCAGCCTTTAGTGCCTGTTTCCGCTTCATAATCGCCGTAATAAATAAGGTCGTTGTCAAGCTCAATTCCTGAGTCTTTCAGCGCGCGGGCATAGCCGTTTTCTCGGTCAACAGACGACTGCGAACGCACCGACGTTGTAATAAGACCAATTCTTTTTCTGCCTTTGCCGATTAAGTACTTTGTTGCGTCATATCCCGCACGTTCGTTGTCAATTGTAACGCACAGCATATCGTTTATATCAAGGCGTTCAAGGCAAATTGCCATCTTATAGCGCTTAGAAAGGTCGCTTATAGTTTTGCTGTCAAGTCTGGGAGCAAGAAGAACAGCACCGTCAACCGCTCTGGAAAACAGCATTCCCAGCAAGTGCATCTCATGTTCGGGACTGTTTCTTGTCGTTGCAATCAGTATATCGTATCCTTGCGCATATGCTGCGTCCTGCATTCCACGGAGAATGTCGTTATAGAAAGAACGCTCCGTTGAAGCAATAAGCGCCAGAATGCGTTTGGTTTCGCTTTTACGCAGGTCGCGTCCGAGAAAATTCGGACTGTAACCGAGTTCTTCAACTGCACGGTTCACCGCCTGAACTGCGTCATCAGACACGTTATTCTTGTTGTTCAGCACTCGTGAAACGGTTGCCACCGATACATTTGCAGCTTTTGCAACATCTTTGATTGTAATATTCATTCTGTTCACCTCTTGGATTTCGCTGAATGATTTCGGCTTTGCAGTTTATATCACACCGATTTTGTTATATATACTATAATACCATATTTATTAAT
>CAZTRH010000098.1:2972-5570 GCA_964616605.1 uncultured Ruminococcus sp. | reverse complement strand
AAAACAAACGTTGCACAACCTTTGCTTTCTAAAATTGTACAAAGTTTTTATATATAAATTATATAGCACAAACACTTGACAAACAATTGCTCTTAGTGGTATAATGAAAATACTAAAACTATTGAATGCCTTATCAGTTAATGCTTTGTGTATAAGGGGGTGAGCGTCATGGGAAACGTTTATACAGCCAGATGCAATGAATGTGGTTATGAAAGACAGCTGTTTCTGGGATCGGGACGTATGGACTGTGTGCCGTTATCTTTTATTTCTACGCTCCCCAAAAAACAACAAAAAGCGCTTGATAAGGTAATGAAAAAAGGTGCGTCGCAGATCGTACTTGAGCGGTTTGCAAGCGTGTGCAAAAAGTGCGGCGGGCTTTTCGCACAGCCTGTCGTCACTTATTATCTTAATGATAGCGAATATAAAATTTTCGGCTTTTGTCCGGAATGTTCGTCCGATAAATGCGAAATTGTAAGCGACAAAGTACCTTGTCCCAATTGCGGAACTGAGGTTTCTTTTAAAGAAACGGGTCTGTGGGACTGAGAAGGGAGTGAGCGATAGTGATAATTCAGCATAATCTTCCTGCGATGAATTCGTATGGCAATGTTGTTGCGAATAATGGGAAAATGGCTTCGGCAAGCGAAAAATTATCTTCAGGCTACCGCATTAACCGTTCTGCTGACGATGCGGCAGGACTTGCTGTTTCTGAGAAAATGCGCACCATGATAAGAGGTCTTGACCAGGCAAAAAGAAACTGCAAGGACGCTATTAACCTTGTGCAGACGGCTGAAGGCGCATTGGACGAAGTGCATAGCATTTTAAGGCGCATGGAAGAGCTGTCGGTGGAGTCGGCAAACGGAAATTATGAAAACGCCACTGACCGTGCGGCTTTGCAGCTGGAATTCGGACAGCTTCAGGACGAGATAGAGCATATTTCCGAAACGGACTTCAACGGAATGAGTCTTTTCGGCGGCAAGTACGAGTCTGCTGAAGAAAAAGCGCTTACTCTGGAAGAACTATTGTCGCAGAATACAGGAAAACTCGAAAATATTATCTATATGTCTACTGTTTTCGATTTTTCGACAACGCAGACAGGTTCGACTGCAAATAACTTCACCACGCAAGAGTATATTGACATGGCAAACAAGCTGCAGACATCGATTGTGCCGCAGGCGGTGCAGGCGATTGTCAGCAAGTATCCTGCCTTCAACTATCTTACGGGTTCGAGTATCGGCATAGGATTGAGATTGTATTCGGATCCGGCCTCCTCCACGCTTGCGTCTGTGGGTCTGAGTTACAGCTATTCGCATAATACGGCAACAGGCGCAAACTCAACGGACGCACTTTCCTATCAGCTTTCTGTCAATGTCGGCAGAGCCGATCTCTCGACAGAAACAGGCAGAAGTGCTCTGGAATCCACTATCGCTCATGAGATGATCCATGCGTTTATGGACGAGGCTCTGACGGCAGGTATGACGGGCATTACTCCGACTGATAATACAGGAAACCAGAAATTTCCATTGTGGTTTGTTGAGGGTATGGCGCAGACGGCATCGGGTCCCGGCAACTGGATTCTGGCAATGGGACTTGATAATGGCTCATCGACTGCGGATATTTCCGAAGCGCTTGGCAAGTCGAATTATAAACTGAGTTCGGCTGATTCGTCAAATTCAAATTACGCAAAATATGGAACGGGTTATCTTGCGTCCATGTACTTAGGATATCTTGCTGCAGGCGGCAGCACTGACCTTTCAAATCCGACCGGTGCAGCGTCATATATTTCGGGCGGTGTTTCATCGTTTCTGGGTAAGATGGTTTCGGGAAAGTCGCTGGAGTCTACGATAAAGGAAGTTTCGGGCGGCAAGTATGCGACAATAAGCGATTTTGAAAACGGATTTGCAACTGACTCTGACGTTCTGAATTTCGTCAAGGGACTGCTTGAAAACGGCTATCTTTCGCATATAGTGGGGTCAAGCGTTGCAACGGGCGGACTTATCAGCGGCAGTCTTTCGGGTACTGACCCGTACCCTAACGGAACGGTAAGCGGACTTAACCTGTTTAAACTTGATACCGACAATCAGACTGTTAAAAATATTTATCCCGATGATGTGCTTGTACTTTCGGGCGGCGGTAAGTATGACGAGGGACAGCACTCGACAGGCGGTACAGGTGGTACCAGCGGCACGGGCGGCGAAACAGGCGGTGGCACAGGCGGAACAGGCGGCACGGGCGAAACAGGCGGTGGCACAGGCGGAACAGGCGGCACGGGCGGAACAGGTGGCACGGGCGGCGAAACAGGCGGTGGTACAGGTGGTACTGGCGGCACGGGCGGCACAGGCGGCACAGGCGGCGAAACAGGCGGTGGCACAGGTGGTACTGGTGGCACAGGCGAAACAGGCGGTGGCACGGGCGAAACAGGCGGTGGCACAGGCGGCACAGGTGGCACGGGCGGAACAGGCGAAACAGGCGGTGGCACGGGCGGAACAGGCGGCACGGGTGGAACAGGCGAAACAGGCGGTGGCACGGGCGGCACAGGCGGCACGGGCGGCGAAACAGGCGGTGGCACAGGTGGTACTGGTGGCACAGGCGAAACAGGCG
>CAZTRH010000098.1:0-2872 GCA_964616605.1 uncultured Ruminococcus sp. | reverse complement strand
GTGGCACAGGCGGCACAGGTGGAACAGGCGGCACGGGCGGCACAGGTGGTGGAACCAGTGGTACAACGGGAGGCACAGGCAATTCGGGCAATTCGGGAAGTTCAAAAACTAAAGTCAAATCAAGTTATAATCTGACGTATAACGGCGGTATCTGGACGATGCAGGTCGGCACTCATACAAAAGATACTCTCACTATGAATATCGGTGAGATGAATTCCAAAATTCTGGGAGTACATAAGGAAGATGTCAACATCAGCACGCAGGAAAACGCCAATTACGCTATCGACCAAATTGCAGAAGCGATAAACAAACTTTCGCTTCAGCGTGCGGCAATCGGCGCATATCAGAACAGGCTTGAACACAAGATAGATAATCTTACTGTGACCAGTGAAAATCTTTCAAGGTCTGAATCCTCAATCCGTGATACGGATATGGCACTTACAATGATGGATTTCACGAAGAACCAGATTCTCACACAATCGGCACAGGCTGTGCTCGGTCAGGCGAATGTTCAGCCGCAAAGCGTTCTGAGCTTGTTTCAGTAAATATAACTTAGGCAAGATGTCCCCAAGCCTGCGAACCGAACTTAGTAGTGCTGAACTTGTTCGGTACGTCCGCGTTAAATGACGGGGCAATCCCCTTATTGAATAACCCTTCCTTACAGCGAGTGTAGGGAAGGGTTTTGTTATATTATAAACATACTATCTCCAAAACTGAAGAAGCGGTATTTCTCGTCTATTGCCGTATGGTAAGCAGCGAGCGTTTTTTCGCGTCCGAGAAATGCGCTTACAAGCATAATCAGCGTGCTTTCGGGAAGATGAAAGTTAGTTATAAGACCGTCAATCACCTTGAAATCGTATCCGGGATAGATGAAAATGCTCGTACTGCGTGTGCAGGGCTGAAGCTCGCCAAGCTCCGTTGCCGTGCTTTCAAGCGTGCGACAGGACGTAGTGCCTACTGCGATGACACGTCCTCCCCGTGCCTTGCATTCCTTGATTTTGCGGACGGTTTCTTCGGGGATTGTGTACGCTTCGGAGTGCATTTTGTGGTCGAGGATATTGTCCTCCTTTACCGGGAGAAAAGTTCCAAGTCCTACATGAAGCGTTACATAGGCTGTGTCAACGCCTTTTTCCTTCAGCGACTGGAATACACGCCCTGTAAAGTGCAGCCCCGCTGTGGGAGCGGCGGCAGAGCCTACGGTCTTGCAGTAAACGGTGTTGTATCGGTCTTTGTTTTCAAGCTTTGCCGTGATGTACGGCGGCAGCGGCATCTGACCGATGTTGTTCAGCACCTCGTAAATCTTATCGGTAACGTTGAAACGCACGGTGAGGTTGTAATCGTTCTGTTCACGCTTTATAACCTCAGTGGAAAGTCCTTCGGGAAAGTCGATTATAACGCCCTCTTTCAGCCGTCTGAGCGGCTTGCCTGTGACTTCCCAGTCGGACAACGACAGCCTTTTGAGCAAAAGGAACTCAACACTTCCGCCTGTGCCTCGGCGTTCTCCGAAAATACGAGCGGGAAAAACTTTGCTGTCGTTCATTACCAGCAAGTCACCCTCACGCAGATAGTCGCATATGTTATAGAAGCGGTCGTGGGTTATCGAGCCGTCAGAGCGTGACACAGCCATAAGCCGTGAACTGTCACGGGGTTCAACGGGGGTCTGCGCTATAAGCTCTTCGGGAAGCTCGTAGTAAAAATCACTTTTCAGCATCATAAATACCTCTTTTAAATAACATTATCTCTATTTTATCACTTTCCACAAAATTTGTCAATGTTGATTGTGCAATTTTTTGAAATATTTTGTTTAAATCTATTGACAAACGCTTTTATATGTGGTAAAATGAAAAAAGGTAGAGGTGCGGTGATGATAAGTAGCGGCACTGCGGCTTTTCGGAGAGCCGCCGTGAAAGGCAGAACCGCCGAGGTGCAGACATTCCGAGTGTGTCTGTTTCCGGTTGTGCGTTGAATAAGCGTACGACTGTCATCGAGTCGCTTGATGGAGTGCTGCCGCAATTTGTTTTTGCAGCATTACAATACAGGGATTACACCGATGACGCTTTATCATCGGTTTTTTTATTTAAGACAACACCGCACAATCAGCGGCTGCTGCCTTTATTCACCAACATTCAACAAAAGGAAGGTTTATGGCAATGAAAGAAAAGTATAATGTAGGTATCATCGGCGCTACCGGTATGGTAGGACAGCGTTTTGCAACGCTTCTTGAAAATCACCCGTGGTTCAACGTGGTAGCTCTCGCAGCTTCCCCCCGTTCCGCAGGCAAGACTTACAAAGACGCAGTAGGAGATCGTTGGTTTATGGATACTCCTATGCCCAAGAGCATGGAGAACATTATCGTAAACGACGCTGCTGCCGATGTTGAGGAAATCGCCGCTAAGGTTGATTTCGTTTTCTGCGCAGTAGATATGAAAAAAGACGAGATAAAGGCTCTTGAGGAACGTTACGCAAAGGCAGAATGTCCTGTAATGTCCAACAACTCCGCCAACCGCTTCACTCCCGATGTTCCTATGATTATTCCTGAAGTGAACGCAGATCACGCAGAGATTATCGAGGCTCAGAAGAAGCGTCTTGGCACAAAGCGCGGCTTTATCTCCGTAAAGTCCAACTGCTCTATCCAGAGCTATGTTCCTGCTCTCTCCCCTCTGAGAAAGTTCGGCATCAAGGACGTTCTCGCATGCACATATCAGGCAATTTCGGGCGCAGGCAAGACATTTGAAACATGGCCCGAGATGGTTGACAACCTTATCCCGTATATCGGCGGCGAGGAAGAGAAGTCCGAGCAGGAGCCTCTGAAGGTCTGGGGTCACATCGAGAATGGCGAGATTGTAAAGGCTCAGTCCCCCAGCATCACAAC
>CAZTRH010000097.1:0-5602 GCA_964616605.1 uncultured Ruminococcus sp. | reverse complement strand
CCAATGTTGTTAATAATACAATCACCCTTGGCGATGATTACGGAAAAACAGACCTTGGTGCAGGAAAACGCCTGCTTGTGGAGTTTGTTTCCGCAAATCCCACGGGACCTATGCACATTGGCAATGCTCGTGGGGGAGCAATCGGCGATTGCCTTGCTTCTCTGCTTGAAGCAGCAGGCTATAAGGCTGACCGTGAGTTCTATATCAATGACGCAGGAAATCAGGTTGCAAAGTTCGGAAAATCACTTGACTTGCGTTATATGCAGATTTGCTCGGAAGCAGGAAAAAATCTTATGAACGAGATTTCTGATAAGGAGGCTTTCTGCCAGGCTGTTTACGAAAAAACAGTTACTGACACGGAGGAAAAGCCTGCGGATAAGAACGATCCTTTCTATATGCCCGACGACGTGTATCTGGGTGTTGACATTATCGAACACGCTAAGAATTACTATGATTTGTTCGGCGGCGATAAATTGGCTTCATCTGCTGAGGACGAGAGAAAAGCAGCGCTTGTTGAATATGCGCTGCCTATAAATGAAAAAAGACTTGAAACCGACCTTTTGAAATATCGCATAAAGTACGATAACTGGTTCAAGGAGAGCAGCCTGCATAAGAGCGGTGCAGTAAACGATGTAATAAACCATCTTAAAGAGGGTGGTCACACCTATGAAAAGGACGGCGCACTGTGGCTTAAGGCAACCGATTTCGGCGGAGATCAGGACTTTGTATTGGTACGTTCAAACGGGTTCCCGACTTATATAGTTCCCGATATTGCATATCACTACAATAAACTTGTAGTTCGTAACTATGACAGAGCAATTGACGTTCTGGGTGCAGACCATCACGGGTATGTAAAGAGAATGAGAATTTGCCTTCAGGCTATGGGTATTGATGAAAAGCGCCTTGACGCTGTTATTTGTCAGATGGTAATGCTGGTCCGTGACGGAAAGCCTGTAAAGCTTTCGAAGCGTTCAGGCAAGGCTATTACTCTTGCAACGCTGCTTGATGAAGTGCCGATTGATGAAGCGAGATTTTTCTTCAATCTGCGTGACGCAAATACACATCTTGACTTCGACCTTGACCTTGCTATCGAGGAAAGTTCAAAGAACCCTGTATTCTACGTTCAGTACGCACACGCACGTCTTTGCCGTGTTATAGAAAAGCAGGCTGAGAGCGGAGCAAAATACAGCGGCGGTCAGACTTCTTACTCAGAGCCGTCTGAGTTTGCACTTATCCGCAAGATTGCGGAACTGCCTGAGCTTATCAACGAGGCAGCGGAGGAATACAGTCCTTTCAAGCTGACAAAGTATGTATACGAGTTTGCACAGGTGCTGCATAAGTTCTACGATTCATGCGATATCAAGGACGCTGACGATGATACAAAGCTTTCAAGACTGGCTTTGTGTGAAGCTGCAAGAACTGTTATCAAAAATGTTCTTGTGTTGCTGAAGGTTGACGCGCCTGAAAAAATGTAACGTTTGCAAAGCTGTTTGTGATGATAATAAAATCAGTCCCTTGACATAAACATCGGGTGGCGTGTTCGGTAATCCCTTGCCGCTGCCGCCCGATTGTTTTTATGCCTTGGGTTCGGAGGAATAAAAATAATGTTTAAGTCTGAAAAAAAGTATTACCAAAAATCTTTCTTAGTTGCGCTTGCAATGGCAGCTGTTATGTTTTTGCCGTTTGTGTTTTTTGATGGAGGATTTTTCCTTCTTTGCGGTGATTATAATGCACAGCAAATTCCGTTTTTTAAGCATTCAATTGAAATGGTACACAACGGAACATTCGGTTGGGACTGGCAGACGGATATAGGAGCAAATTTTATCGGCAGCTATACTTACTATACGCTCGGAAGTCCGTTTTTCTGGTTTATGACGCTGTTTCCAGCAGCTATTTCAGAGTACCTTATGGCGCCGCTGCTGTGCGTGAAGATAGCTCTGTTTTCGCTGTTTGGATTTATGTATATAAGACGGTTTGTGTCGAAACCCCAGACTGCGCTTATCGGCGGAATACTGTATGCTTTTTCAAGTTTCAATCTGTATAATATATTCTTTCAGTTTCAGGACGCTATTATCTGGTTTCCGCTGCTTCTTATCGGACTGGAAGAGGCTGTTGTAAATAAAAGACGTGGACTGTTTGCGCTTGTTGTTGCGCTTAACTGCTTTGCGAATTACTTCTTCTTTATCGGAGAATGCATTTTCCTTGTAATTTATTTTCTTTGCAGATTTGCGATGGATAAACGCTTTGATGTGCGCCTGCGCGATTTCTTTGTTCTTGCTTTTGAAAGCGTAGTGGGAGTTATGATTGCGGGATTGTTGTTTATTCCGTCAATTTATCAGGTACTTGACGTGCCTCGCTCAACTAATATACTTACTGACTGGGATTTCTTGTTCTATGGAAGAGAACAGCGATATGCGCTTATTCTGGAAGGAATGTTCTTTCCTCCTGAGGTTGCTGCAAGAAACAATTTGTTTACAGAAGCAGGAGGAAAGTGGTCCAGCGTTGCGCTTTATCTGCCGCTGTTTTCTATGGCGGGCGTTATTTCCTTTGTCAAAGGCGCAAAGGGACACTGGGCAAGAGTGCTTATTGTTATCTGTGCGTTCATGTCGTTTGTTCCGGGACTCAATGCGTCGTTTGTGTTGTTTAACAACAATTTCTATACCAGATGGTGGTATATGTTCGAGCTTATATGCTGTCTTGCAACAGTTTATACGCTTGAACATGATGAATTTGATCTTGAATTCGGATTTAAAAGCTGCTGCGTAGTTACGTTTGTGGTGACTGTGCTTGCTTTGTTTTCTCCGTTTACCCAGAAAACAACTGTTGATGGAGAAACAAAGTCTACGCTGCTTCCAAGAATACTTGTGGGTAATTTTGGAAATGAAGGGAAGGCTAGCCTGAGTCTTGAAGCTTTTGCTTCGCTTGTGTTGTGCTTTGGTACGCTTGCAATACTCCACATTGTACTGAAATCAAGAAAAAAGCTTACTCAGAAAGCTTTTATGAAGCAGACAACAATTATTACGGTTATTTGCTCCATGATGCTTGGATATTATTTTATTGGTTATGGCAGAGCCATAGGTCCGCAAATCTACGATTATAATGATATGATGTCGGCAGAGTTTGAAATTGATGACGATTCTTTTTATCGTATAGAGGGAGTTAATGAAACCAACAATGTCAATATGTTGTGGGGATATAGCTCACTCAAAAGCTTTACGAGTATAATTCCCGGTTCAAGCTTTGATTTTTACGATCTTGTGGGAATTGACCGCAGCGTAAATACTGCGCCCGATAAGGATATGTATGCCTTAAGAGCGTTTACCCGTGTAAAGTATCTGATGATTCCCGGAAGCAGTGGCACTGTGCCGGAGCAGACAGCATATGAAATCTATAATTATATCGACACGCAGGGAGATTATAATATCTATATGACGGATTATGCACTGCCGATGGGTTTTGCTTATGACAGCTATTACGTTGAAAGCGAAGTTCGTGGTAATAAGAAGGCTGATAATCTTATTGTGCGTGCTGCTGTTCTCAGTGAAGAACAGGTTGATAAATATTCGGATATTCTTGCTCATGAAGAACCGTACTATGCAGGCGTAATCAATGTTGAACGCTTTAAGATGGACGCTGCTAATCGTATTGAAGAGGGTGTAACAGATTTCACAATCACTAAAGAAGGGTTTACCGCAAAGTCTGATTACGAAAGCGAAAAACTTGTTGTATTCAGTGTGCCATACTGTGACGGCTGGTCTGCAAGCATAAACGGCGAGAGCGTTGAAGTTGATAAGATAAACGGCGGTTTGTGCGGCATAAGAGTGCAGTCGGGCGCTTGCGACATCGTATTTGAATACAAAACGCCTGGATTGCGATACGGTTTTTACGCAACTATCTGTGGACTTGTGCTGTATGGATTGTATGTGCTGATTTTCGTTGTTATTGTGAAGAATAAGCCGAAAAAATATTCTCATCTGTACGAGCTTGACCGCCATAATAGTGTTTCAGCACATAATTCATATGTAAGACGGCTTACCGAGCAGGCTATGAATTCTGCCGAATGCGGCGGCAATATTCCCGATCTTAACAGATATTTTGATCTGGGTGGTCTGGAAGAAAAAGTCAAGGAACTTGATGATGAAGATAAAAAGCAGGAGAGGTGACAGACTATGCATCTTGAAGAAAAACAGGTTTCGAGCGAATTGAAGTATGACGGTAAAATCGTTAAACTTTATTGCGATATTGCTGAGCTTGAAAACGGCAATAACGTTCGCCGTGAAGTAATTAAGCACCCCGGCGGAGTGTGCGTGGTGGCATTGTGCGAGGATAACAGCGTGCTGTTTGTGCGTCAGTTCAGATATCCGCACGGTAGGGTACTCCTTGAAATTCCTGCGGGTAAGCTGGAGTACGGCGAGGACCACCGCACCTGCGGACTGCGTGAACTAAAAGAGGAAACAGGCTGCACCTGCGACAGTTTTGAATATCTTGGGTGTTTGCTGCCTACTCCCGCATATGATACAGAAGTTATCCATATGTATCTTGCAAGAGGACTTCACAGCGGAGAGCAGCGTCTGGATAATGACGAATTTCTGGACGTAGAAAAAATACCGCTTGATAAAGCGGTAGAAATGATAATGAATAATGAAATTGCCGACGCTAAGACTCAGGTCGCAATTCTTAAAACAAAATTTATTCTGTCAAAGTAATTGTTACTGAATGAAGCTATGGTATGCTTCAAGTATTCGCTGCTCAAGTTTGTCACGAACGCTTGAAGATATGGGGTGAATGATATCACGGTACATTCCGCTGTCCTCACGGCGGCTGGGCATTGCCACAAACATTCTGTCGTCACCCTGAACAAGCTTTATGTCGTGAATTGCAATTGCGTTGTCGATGGTGATAGAAACCACGGCACGAAGTCTGCCGTCGTTCATTGTTTTTCGGATTTTGATGTCGCTGATTTCCATTATCTGACCTCCGTCTTTTTGGCTGCCGCAGGTTTGCGGCAAGAATTTGATTAGCTGCGGTATCTGTATCAGAATGCTGCCGCCTGTTATATTTTGGGATAAAACACACTTTTTATTCATAGATTATCTTGATATCCCGAATTGAGCTGATATTAAAACGGCTGTTTTGTAGATTCAGTAATCTTTAAGGAGCGATTATGGAAAATTTTCTTCTTGGAAAAAAACACATTCATTTTATCGGAATAGGTGGCAGCGGAATGTATCCGCTTGCTCAGATACTGCACAGCAAAGGATATTATCTGACAGGTTCGGATAACAACGAAACTTCTACTCTTCAAGCTGTCCGCAGTATGGGTATTCCCGTAACTCTCGGTCAGAAAGCGGAAAATATTGAGGGTGCAGACTGTATTGTATTTTCAGCTGCTATAATGGAAGATAATCCTGAACTCATTGCTGCCCGTGAAGCGGCAAAACATGGCGTTTATCTGGCAGAAAGAAGCGAGCTTCTGGGACTTGTTACAGCGCAGTTTGAAAAGGCATTCTGCGTTTCCGGAACTCACGGGAAAACTACAACCTCGTCTATGCTTACGATGATAATGTTAGCGTCTGGGATTGATTTTTCTGCTGTAATCGGC
>CAZTRH010000096.1:0-5711 GCA_964616605.1 uncultured Ruminococcus sp. | reverse complement strand
ATTCAATAAGGGGCTTGCCCCGTCAATTGATGTGGCCGTACCGAACGAGTTCGGCACTGCTTTGCCAACCTTGTTCGGCACGGTCTGCCATTCAGTAGACGTATCGAACTTCGTTCGACGCTATTGCGTCCCTGCTGAATGGCAAATGGAGCGTTTGGTGCTTTGCACAAAATGCGCCCGCGCGCCTAGAGTCCGTACTGAACTTCGTTCAGCACTACTAAGTTCGATTCGCAAGCTTGGGAACATCTAGCCTAAGTTATAAATTGTTCCTACGAACAACGGCACTCCCTGTTCGCTGGTTATAACAAAAATAAACGGGCGATCAAAATACAGTTCTATTTCCTCTTCCGGCGGTTCGCCTGCGCCTGCCATAGGCATTCGGATTACCGCTGCTGCCGTAACGCCCTGTTCGTCCATTGAAACACGCACAGTGTGCTTTACTTCTGTAATCATCAGCGGATAATCGTATGACACAAGCGCTGAAAAATCCCCGTCCTCAAACACGTCCGTCATACCAAGCGAGCGCAGTCCAGCCGCTAGATCCATCTCAGACATAATATCAAACTTCGGAACGTGTACACGGGTTATCATATTCTTGTATTTTTTATAACCCATTATTCCGCTGTTAAAGTCCGAACCGAATACAAGCGCCGCAAAATCCTCATCTGCCAGAACATCATCAACGCTCTTATCCTCATCAGGAAGAATAAACGTCATAGTTCCGCCATGATCAAGACTCTTTTTTACTGCTCCGAACGTGTTTCCGTAATAATACGTTCCACAGCCGTCATACTCATACATAAACGTTGCCGTAACATCACCGTCAGGAGCATGGAACGCCCTTTCTTCGTTGGACGATTTGTGAAATTCATCATTCCAGTTGGCTTTATAATAAAGCGTAGACACTATCTCCAGAAGTTCATCATCAGAGAACTCTACCTTCTCGTTAATCAATCCTCCTGTCTGCTCCTTGATCCACGCTGACAGTGCATTTGCATAGTCGCTGCTTTGCATATTGCCTTTGAAAATGCTTGCCTTGAATGCGTCTGCAATCTGCCGAGCCGTTTCCTCTTTCACTTCAACGCCTTCGTTCAGCCAGAGTGAATTAGCAAGCACCGTCTTTGCAACGCCATCGTCAATATACACTGCGTTCCAGATGTTCTCGGCAATCTCTGCTGCCTGCTTCCTGCTGTCCGCTCCCATAACTTCAAGTATCTGCGACAGCGTATCTCCATTCGTGGACTGCGCCAGCACAGCAAGCGCCATATACAGATTGACAGGCGAGTATACGCTGTTTTTCTCATCGGTATCGCTCAGAAAAGTTTTGGTTGTCTGTGCGAAAAAATCGTCTGTTTTATCGGGAATGCTCTGTGCTGCATTATAGCGTACTTCACGGTCGCTGCGCCACTTATCCATCTTATCGTCACGGTTTACTGCCAGATCATTGGGATAATTGCTCTGTTCGGGATAAGCCGCCATTGCTACTGCATACGGCGAACTTATCAGCTTTGAAAAACCGCCCGTCAGATTTGAAATCACGAACGCTCCGCACACCACTGCTGCCGCTGCGCCAACTGAAAAAAACGCTATTTTTCTGCGGCTGCGCTTGACGTTTTTCCCACGTCGAGCCATGTCGGCTTGTTCAACTAATTTTTCATCAATATCCTGCATTGCATTTACAATATCTTCCTTTTTCATACTTCATAACCCCTTTCAATAAGATAATCTTTTAACGCTTTACGGGTACGGAACAGCAGTGTTTTCATTGCACTTTCGTTCATACCGCACATTTTCGCCGTATCACGAATTGAATCAGCGAAAAAATATCTTGCGACAAACGCATTGCGTGTATTTTCAGACTGCTCCCACAAAAACTGCGAGATTACGGCAGATAGTTCGTTCAGCTCGGATAATTCCTGTGCGCTTTCCGAGCCGCTCACGCATTCCTCAAGTTCCTCAACCGACAGCGCAAACTGTGAGCCTCTGCGTTTTTCAGCGTGATTTCTCCTGTAAACGTCAATGGACAGACACCGTGTGATTGACGCCAGGAAAGCCGACAGAACGCTTGGAAAACGCGGCGGCATTGACTCCCATGCACGCATATATGTATCGTTCACACATTGTTTCGACTCTTCATAATTTCCAAGAACATTCTGTGCTATTTTTGCAAGATATCTGCCATATTTTCGTTCTGTTTCATCGACAGCTTTTTCATTGCGGCTGTGATACATTGAAATGATTTCCTTGTCTGTCACTTGTTTTCACCCCCTCTGTTATATATACCGCAATATAATCGGTTTGGTTTCACTTTTTAAAAAAATATGGCGCAATGCAAAAACACTGCGCCCAAAAGCGATTTTCTGCTTATTGCCCTGCAATTTCCGACAACAGCGGCAGATAATAATCCTTTTCTATCGGCGAATGCGACACGCACAAGTCATGAGGAGCATTTTCCCACAGCCGTATCACGGTATCCGTCGTTTTTCTTGCGTCACAGCAATACACAAGCGCATTGCCAAGCTGCGAATAAGTGACTGCGCCCGTATGCTCCAGAGCCTCTTTATAATTAGGGTAATACGCTGAAATCCCCACGTCCGAATGTGCGCAGTAATGTGGGTGAAACATCGGTGACCTGATAAGATTTCCGTCATAATCCTTTATCATGATTTCAAAGCCGTCGGGGTGCAGTCGGTCGGGAACGTTAATCCGCTCGTCTACGGAGTGCAGAAACGTATTTCGCTCGTGTCCAACACCGATAAGCAGAACTTTTCCATTCTCCTCGTACAGCCTGCTGAGTGCACCGCCGACAGGCGCAGGAGTAGCAGATTTTTCCTCACCGCTGATGTAATCCCGTGCGCCTTTTCCGAAAACAGCGACAGAATGCGTCGGGTGAAGCGACCGTACACCGTCCTTGCGAAACGCAGCCACAGTCGGCAGAGTGCCGATACACGGCACCGTTTCGGCAACGTCAAAAAACGGGTTATCCCTGTTGACGTTCCGCCATGTGTGAGTAGGTACAATAAACAATCCGTCGCACAAGTACTCGCAGAAACCATCAATCAGACCGTCAGCCCCGTTCTCAATTTTCCCCACCGCGCGCAGAGAAGTATGTATAGTCACTTTGTCGTCCCGCTTTATTCCCAGTCCGCTTAAAAAATTATGTATATCTTTCTTTTCAACCATTGTTTCACCTTTCACACAGAACATTTGATAAACGCTCCTGCCTTCACATCTCATTTTATGTTTTAACTAATTATAACACAGCCGATAAGAATTTGCAATAGCAAAGAAAAAATGCAATATATCAATAATAAATTTTGGTGAAAATAGCCTTTGACAAAGTTTGTTTTTGATGATAAAATATAAAACAGATGCGCAGCTTATACGGCATAAGTCCAATCGTAAGCTGCGCATTTATATTTTAAGCGTTATGATTTTGCAATCCGTAACAGCTGAAGGGAGGTGAGCAGATGAAACGTATAAAATCGGCTTGTATCTGTCAGACTATTCATTTTATGTTAAAGGACGGCATTACCAACGACTTTAACATAAAACAAGTGAAAGAAGAAGTTGCAAACTACAAGAAAACACTTGAACGCAACAGAACACTTTTTCGTATAGCCGAAGAAAAAACGCAGGAATACGGCTCTGTAATCATCAAGATTATCAAGCAGTACAATGCAGCACCTATCGGTGATTATAGATATTAACGGCAGTCGTGGGCGTTATCTTGTTCAAACGGCTCTATAATAATAAAACAGCGTCCTTCAAAGAATGATAAACTAAAAACCGTTTCTGCCAGTGGGCAGAAACGGTTTTTTAAAATTACTGATATTTCGGCTCACAAGTGAGATTTACTCCCAATCTCTTGAAAGTACGCTCGTCCACAGAAGAAAGCATTACCGATGAATGAACTTCACAGCCTCGCAGTCTGGGCAGCTGTTCTATTGCAAGCTTTGCATTCGGGTCAGTGTTGGCGCAAATCGCAAGCGCAATCAGCGTTTCATCTGTATGCAGCCGCGGATTGCTGCTTCCGAAATGTACTGTCTTAAGCTCCTGAATAGGCTCAATCACTTCAGGCGACATCAGCAGCACACTGTCGTCCAGTCCTGCGAAACATTTCAAAGCATTCAGCAGCAAAGCAGAGGACGCACCCAGAAGGTTGGAAGTCTTTCCCGTAATAATCCTGCCATCGGGGAGTTCCATTGCAGCCGCAGGTACGCCCGTTGTATGTTCCTTTTCAAGAGCAGGTGCAACGCACAGCCTGTCATCAGCAGTTATAGCAGCCTGCTTCAGCATAAGTTCCAGCTTATAAATCTCATCGTTGGAAACCAGTCCCTTTCTCCGTCCGCACAAAGCCGTATAATAACGGCGGATTATCTCAGCCTTTGCTGCGGTACACACAACCTCGTCATCGACAATGCAGTTTCCTGCCATATTAACGCCCATATCCGTAGGCGACTTGTACGGGGACTCACCGAAAATCTTCTCAAACATAGCGTTAAGTACAGGGAAAATCTCAACGTCGCGATTATAGTTTACCGTTGTAATACCATAATGTTCAAGATGGAACGGGTCAATCATATTCACATCGCTGAGGTCGGAAGTTGCCGCTTCATAAGCGATATTCACAGGGTGGCGCAGCGGCAGGTTCCAGATGGGGAATGTTTCAAATTTTGCATAACCTGCGTTAATCCCACGCTTGTGTTCATGATAAAGCTGCGACAGACAGGTTGCCATTTTTCCGCTTCCGGGTCCCGGTGCGGTTACCACTACAAGACGTCGTGTAGTTTCTATATAATCGTTGCGACCATATCCCTCATCACTCATGATAAACGGAATGTCGGACGGATAGCCGTCAATGTGGTAATGGTGATATACCTTTAAGCCGAGGTTTTCAAGACGGCTTGCAAAAGCGTCTATCGAAGGCTGACCGCCATATTGCGTTATAACAACGCTGCTGACGTACAGACCAATTTTTGTAAATTCACCGTAAAGACGGATAACATCATTGTCATAGGTTATGCCAAGATTGCCGTTAATCTTGTTCTTTTCGATATCGGCAGCACTGATAACCATCACAATTTCAGCGTCGTCTTTAAGCTGAAGGAGCATCTGCAGCTTGCTGTCGGGTTTAAATCCGGGAAGGACTCTTGACGCATGATAATCGTCAAAAAGCTTTCCGCCGAATTCCAGATATAACTTATCGCCAAAGTTGGAAATCCGCTCTCGGATATGCTCGGACTGCATCTGAAGATACTTGTTGTTATCAAAACCTATTGCTTTCATTCTGTTCCCCTCCATAATAAAAATTACCTTATATATTGTATAACAAACTCGTTTAAATTTCAAGGGATTTCTCAAAAAAATCTTTGTTTATTTTTTAACGAGATAATAGCTTAAGCTTTTTTATCCGAACAGATGTTTTTGTTCAAAGGAAAACGTAAAAAAGCAATAATCGCATAATAAAAGGGATCGTTTCCGACCCCTTTTCGTTATAACTTAGGCAAGATGCCCCAAGCCTGCGAACCGAACTTAGTAGTGCTGAACGAAGTTCAGTACGGACTCTAGGCGCGCGGGCGCATTATGTGCAAAGCACAAAACGCTCCATTTACCATTCAGTAGGGGATTGTATCCCCTACTGAATGGCAGGTCATGCCGAACAAGTTCGGCACTGCAAAGCCAACCCTTGGCACGTTAAACGACGGGGC
>CAZTRH010000095.1:0-5808 GCA_964616605.1 uncultured Ruminococcus sp. | reverse complement strand
GGGAGGTCTTTTTCTGTACTACTCTCACTCTGTGCCGAACTATTCTCGTCTTTCGAACAACCTGTAACAACCAACGCCATTGAAACCGCTAATGCCAGAACTTTGCTTTTTTCAAACTTCATTTCTTTTCACTCCTTTCTAAAATTTGATGTTTCGCTGAACCCAAAGCGCAATCAAACTTCAAGTCCAAATCATTCAATTTTCAAAGAACAACTTTGCGCCATGCGTTCGCCAAAGGCGAACGTATGGCGCAAAGTTATATAACTATCTTTCTTTAGACACGACAGCCAATCTATCGCCCAAAGGAACTGAAATTCCCGTCGCAATCGCAATTTTTACAGCGTCAACGCCGACAAACGGCACTACGCAGCTTGTCAGAGCCGCAGCAAGAGTGCTGCTCGTAATAAACATATACCAAGCCGTTCCGAAAGCATACATCACAATAGTGCCAACTGCCATTCCCAGAGCGCACGCACAATGCCGCCGCATCGGCAAGGCGGCAGAACAGCCCACAATCAGTGCAAGCGGAATATATCCAATAACAAAACCGCCTGTTGCTCCGACAATCATGCCAAATCCTGCCTGATATCCCGAAAAAACAGGAACGCCCACAGCTCCAAGCACTACATACACCAGAACTGCCGCAGCCGCTCTCTTTGCTCCCAGAACAGCCGCCGCTATATACACAACAAGCGTTGCAAGCGATATCGGAACAAGCCACGGCAGCGGCACCGACACAGGCGCCGCAACGCACAGCAAAGCCGTAAAAACCGCCGTTTGCGCCATGCTTCTGATTGAAAACATTTTTTCGGATTTCAACGCACACCCTCACAGTCCGCATTTCAAAGCAAATCAGATATCAGACAGCGCATTTTCAGCGAGTTTTATCGATACAGCATTAACCTCGTCCCACTCATACTCATCATTTTCAAACCACTGCGCATACAGTGCAAAAACTCCCGAAACCGCAAAATCAGCCGCCATTTTCAACGTCTGTTCATCGGCATTTGCGCCATTGTTTTTCATAACCGCCGCTATCATGCGGCATAATGCTTCTTTAAGCCGCCCGTTATTGAAAACATCGGGATTATGCCTTGTAAGTCTGCGGAAAAACTCTCTGCGTTCCCCTATTACGCTGCCAACTGCCGAAAAAACCGACTTCGCATCGCTTATACTGCCGTTTGAAAAGCCATGAGAAAACTCATCAAGAATTTCTCTTTCAAGTTCGGTTTCAATTTCAGAAATAGTATCGTAATGATGATAGAAGGTTTTTCGGTTTATCTGCGCTTTCCGACAAAGTTCGGTTATCGTAATTTTCGAAATAGGCTTTTCAGAAAGCAGCTCCATCAGAGCATTGTGTATACAGCGGCGTGTTTTAAGAACACGCAGATCCCTATCCATTACTTGATTTCTTTCTTGCCCTTGTTGGTCTTTACTTCAGCCGCAGGAGCAGAAACCTCATGCTCTGTGTTGTTCTTGGCAATAGCAGTCTTTACAACACGGATTTTTGTGCGGTCAGAACCTGTTTCGATAAGCACCGTGTCAGCCTGAACGCTGAGTACACGTCCGATAATACCGCCGGAAGTAATAACTTCGTCAGCTACCTGAATGCTGTCGAGCATATCACGGGTTTCTTTGTTGCGCTTCTTTTCGGGTCTGATAATAAACAGCCAGAAAATCAGCACCATAATCGCAAGCGGAAGCACCAGTGACATAATAGAAGCAAATGTGCTTACCTCTTGTGTTGCTGCGTCGGACGCAGCTTCTGCCATAAGGCTGAAAATTGTCATTGTGTTCATAAATTGTGTTCTCCTTAATAATTGTTTTGTTTTACATCGGTAAAAACCCAATGCTGTTATATTTCATTTCCTTCTTTCGGAAACTACTGACTTAAAAAGTTAAAGCCGCATGTCATGCCCTTACAATAACGTCATACTCTGCCAGAACCTCTTTCACGCTTTCGAGGGTATCGTTTTCCAAAGAGCCGTTTATCATAATCACAATCTCAGCGCTTACCTTCGCATTCAGCTTTTCGGCAAAAGCCAGAGCATCGGCGGGAATATCGCTTGCGGTGCTGTCGGGAGTATAGACCACCACCAGCGGCAGCTGCGAAAACTTTTCCGCATTATATGAAATCTCCGCAGTCGTGCTTAAACGGTCGTCATCAAAAAGGCTGCCGCCTTGAATTTCCACCCACACCGCTGCGTCATTTTCAGCAGCTGCGGCTGCAGCGCTGTCAAGCACACTCCACAACGCTTCCGAACGATTTTGCTCATTGCGCAAATCCATGTGTTTAAGCCATGTGTCCTTGTCATATCCCGCAAATGGTGGAAAAATCACATCAGCGCAGATTATTTTCCTGAAGCCTGCCGCCGACAACTCGCCCACAAGCTCTCCTATATAATCAGCCGCAGCGCTTTCAAACGGATTAAGCCATGGTTTCCCGCCTGCCTGCGCCGTGTTGTCAAGCCAGATAATGCCGTCCTCCAGAGTATAGCTTGCAAAATGGTACGGTGCCAGTCTGTCTTTCAGAGTGCTTATGCGTACAGCAGCAGTCATGCCGCTTTCGGCAATCGCACTGTATATCTGCTGTGCGGTAAGCGCACCTGTGTTAATCTCGGTTTTATTTTTAATTCTGTCTATGCCGCTTTGGTAAAGCAGTGCGCCAGTATCGTCCTTCAGTGTAACCGCAACTTGAGAATATCCCAGATTTTTCGCCTGTGTCAGCGCAGATTTCAGAGTTTCAGCCGACTGTACTGCGTCAATCGGAAGAAGATACATGCCAGGCGTCTTATTGTCCTTTACAGGCTCTGAAATATCGGAAGAAGCACCGCTGTTATCAGATGAATTGCTGATTTCAGAGGAATTTTCCTGTGGTATACTCTGACTGCTGCCGCCCGAGTTGTCAGAGCTGTTATTCTTATCTGCGAAATATTTCATAATCGGCTTTCCGATGCCGTATCCTACGACAGCCAGAATGCAGGCAAGGGCGATTGTCACCACAAGCGTCATAGTTTGCCCGATCTTATTTTTCCGCTTATTGTAAATATTGACTTTGCTTTTTTTGATTTTAATTCTGGTTCTTTTGTTATTCATTTTCAACTCCTATCGGAAACAGCAGACTATCATCGCCACAATCAGAAATCAGCGGTATAACCCACAAGAACATTGAATGCCAGCGAAACTATACCTATATAAATAAGCATTATCGGATAACCCTTGAAAATACGAGGTATTTTCTCGCTGTCCAGTCTGTCGTGTGCGATATTCAGCATAAAGCACGCAAGGAAAAAACCAATACCCGTGCCAAACCCATATCCTATATACCCTGCAAGGTCGCTGCCATAACTCGAATTCAGAAACAGCGCACCTATAACCGCACAATTGAATATTGCAAGATGCGCATACTTCTTAACCCGTCTGAAAGTGTCGTGAAAGAACTTCCACAGCAAAAACAAGCCGAGCATATACAGCAATCCTATTATGCCCAGATAAACCAGCGGCATAAAAAGATATCCATATTTCAGCGGCAGCAGCAGGCTGTCAAGAAAGTACGAAACAATACTTGCCGCAGTTGTCATGGCAGTCATTCCAAAAGTAAAACCCACAACGTGCGTATCTTTTCTTGAAGCATATATCACAACATTCGCGCCAAACGCACGATCGAAAATGGCATTCTGCGTAAACACCGACACCATAGCAAGACTTACTATTCTTGCAAATACCTCTCCCATCTGTTCACCCACTCAAGTATATTTTTAAATAGACCGGCGCACATTGCCTGACTGCGGATTTCGCAGATAACAGTGCGTTTATCGGCGGTCTTTGGCGGACGCAATTGCTTTTTGTCCGTTAAGCAAAGCACGGCAAAGCGCAGCCAGTATTCCTACCAGTATGAAGCCGAAAAACGGTGATTTCGCCGCAGGAACAGCAGGATCTATCAGCCGATATCCAAACAGTGTTCCATATGCTAAAAGCTCTCTAGCAAATCCCACTATAAAAGCCACTATTGCATAACCCAGCACATACATCAGTGCGTCAACCGCCATCTCTCCGAACGACTTTAGATAAAATCGCATTTCCGTTTTTGCCAGAAGCAGTGAATTTACCACCAATATTCCAATATACAGCTGCATACTCTCCACCGTTTCGGGGAAAAGCCATTGGAGCAGCAGCATTGTCGGAATATACAGCACTGCCGCAGTCGCAGAATACAAAAATATTCTCAGCGAATACGCAAGCTTTCGCGGTATCCATCGGCAAATAAGAATGCTGAGGTACGATATCATAAAAAAGCTGATAACAAGCACCACTGCGCGCTCTGCCGACGTTGCCGCAACAATAATCGGAGCTGTCACAAGTCCGCTCATCAGCACGATATTCTGTTTAAAAAGTCCGTCTGTACTTACAGGCGTTTTGTTTCTTCTCATTTTGCGTTGTCCTCGTCATCTGCCCTGCGGCGTTTTCTTTTTATCTCGCTGTTTATGGGCGGAGTATTGTAGCGGTATTTCTCGGGAATTACAATTTCCTGTGTATCGGTAAGCTTTGGAACATTGGCGCCTGTTTTACCCGAAGGAACATTCCGCCGTTTCTGAACCTGTGCCTTGTTTTTCTCAAAGGAATTGACATAGGTCTTTTTCCAGTAAGAAATATTTTCCACCACTCTGTCAAACGCACTCGTCACTGCACCTGTGATAAGCAGTGCAAACAAAAAGCTGCCTTCCGTCTGACCGAATATTCTGAACATCATAGTTGTATATCCCAGCACTATACCATACAGCACACAACCAGACGCACGCTCAGGTCTGCGGAACGGTTCAGCCGCAAGGAACACCGTACCAAACAGCAGATATCCCGAAGAAAGCTCATAGAACACCGACTGCCAGCCGCTTACATCTGCTCTTGGGAAAAAGAACGCCAGTATGCTTACTACCACAAGGCAGGATAAAACCGCACAAGCGCTGTTTGCCCTCCGTACAATAAGGCACACTCCGCATACGGCAATAACAAGGACATAAACCGTGCCGATAGCTCCCGGTACCAGTCCCAGCAATATATCAGCAGGGCTTGCGGTAGGCGCAATGCCAAGTTTCAAAGAATACTCGGACGAACGCACGGTAAGCTCCTCCATCGCACTGAAAACAGGCGGCTTTACTCCGTATTTCGGGAAGTAAAGCATTTCAGCGGGATAACATATCATTATAAACGCCGCAGCAATCGCAGGCGGTGAGAAGACAATATTATCAGAATCTCCGAAAAGATGCTTGCCCACAACAATACAAATAACCGCAGCCATTGCTACTATGCCATAGGAAACAGACGAAGGCATCATCATAGCTGTCGCCAGTCCCCAGAACGGTATTTCCGCAGCCTTTATGCTGTACTTCATTTTTCTTATTTTACAGCACACTGCGTCTGCCAGCATACTAAGCGCAACGCTCATTACGCATACCACAGCGGCTCTTGCGCCCTGAATGCACACTGACAGCACTGCGAGAGCCGCCAGAACAACAAGGCGTTCTGTATATAATTCGTGCGGAGAACGCACAGATTTAACGCTCATCAAACAAAGTCCTTACCCACAAGGGTATTTCCCTTTCTAAAGTCATACACATATATTTTATAATAAAAAAGCAATTAAGTCAATAAGTTAAACAGATTTTTCATATAATTTTTAAAATTGAGGTGAAAACCGACAAAGCAATACAGCATAATCCGCCGATATTTGTATATTTTTCTTTAAACGAGGACTTGAAAAAACAAAAAAGAATGTTTATGCAGAATGCAAGGGCACAAAGATAAAAAAGA
>CAZTRH010000094.1:0-5921 GCA_964616605.1 uncultured Ruminococcus sp. | reverse complement strand
AACCTTCTTCTATCCTGAGTAACAGGACAAACACAACTCATAAAAACCGCCCCCTGCTTCACAGCAAGGAGCGGAACATATTATTAAAATTACTTCTTCAGCAAAGTTTTCAGTCTTTCCATTGCCTCAATAGTCTTTTCGCGAGTACCGAACGCAGTCAGTCTGAACCAGCCGTCACCGTTCTTGCCAAAGCCTGCACCGGGAGTGCCCACAACCTGAATTTCAGTAAGCAGCTTATCAAAGAACGACCAGCTGTCCATTCCGCACTTCAGCCAGATATAAGGCGAGTTCTTGCCGCCTGTGTACTTGATTCCAAGTTCATCGCAGGTCTTAGCGATAATGCGTGCGTTCTCCTGATAGTAAGCTATGTTCTCACGGCACTGACGCTGACCCTCAGCCGTGAACACAGCTTCTGCACCACGCTGAACAGGGTAAGAAACACCGTTGAACTTGCTGCCCTGACGTCTTGCCCAGATTTCGCACAGCTTAACATCATTGCCGTTGCTGTCTTTCTGAATAAGCTCGGTAGGAATTACGGTATATCCGCAGCGAGTACCCGTAAATCCTGCCGTCTTAGAAAGCGAGCATATCTCAATCGCACACTTCTTTGCGTTCTCAATGCAGTAGATAGAACGAGGAATATCGTCCTCTGTAATAAACGCCTCATAAGCTGCGTCAAAGATGATAACAGCATTATTTTCGAGTGCGTAGTCCACCCATTCCTTCAGCTGAGCAGAGTTGTACGCCGAACCCGTAGGATTATTCGGAGAACAGAGATAAATAAGATCTGCCTTAACCGACTTGTCGGGCATAGCCGCAAATCCGTTGCTTTCATCAGAGTCAGCAAAGATAACCTCGTTTCCGTTCATAATGTTGGAGTCAACATAAACGGGGTACGCCGGGTCTGTTACAAGAACAGTATTGCCTGCACCGAAAATATCAATAATATTGCCACAGTCAGACTTTGCACCGTCCGACACTCTGATTTCGTCTGCCGAAACGTCAGCGCCAAAGCTCTTGTAGTAATCGGAAATAGCGTTGCGGAGGAAGTCGTAACCTGCGCCGCTGTCCTCATAGCCACGGAATGTTTCCTTAACGCCCATTTCACGGCAAGCCTTAGCCATAGCCTCAACAACTACCGGAGCAAGCGGCAGCGTAACGTCGCCGATACCCATTCTGATAAGACGCTTTGCTTCTTCGGGGTGCGACTCGGAGTAAGCCTTGATGCGCTTTGCGATTTCAATGAATAAATAATTCTTCTTCAGTTTAAAGAAGTTTTCGTTTAACTTTGCCATTTGTCGGAAATCCTTTCTTTTAATCGTCAGAACAAAAACTGTTCTGACAAAAAATCATCATTTACGGGTAATTGTATTATTCACCCTACCCTTATATTAAAACACAATTTTCGGAATTTGTCAAGAGCAAAACAATCTTTCGCTAAGATTTGCAATTTTCTTTACGAATATCAAAAATCCCAATGAAAACCGAATCTACAACAAAAATGTTTCCTTGTTTAAAGAACAACCAACGCGACAATACTATCATTTGTAAACCGCAAATATTGAAATAAAACAGTTTTCACCCAAAAAGACAGCTAAAAAGCAGAAAGAATTTTGTTCACAATTTACAAAAATTTTTAAATAACACGTTTTTTTGATTTTTTTCGTATTTTTTTCATTTTCCCCCTTTAAAAAAAGAAAATAATGTGGTATAATTAAATTGTATGGTTATGCTTAGGCAACACTATACTACTTTAATTTGCTATCAAGCCGAATTATTCGGCTTACATATAAATGAAATAATGTTCCCACATCGGGGAACAGGGGGAATAAGCTTATGGAAAAATATGTTATCAAAGGCGGAGGAAAACTGTCGGGAGAGGTAACGATAAGCGGTGCCAAAAACGCCGTAGTTGCTATACTTCCTGCCGTAATACTTTCTGACGAACCTTGTATTATAGAGAATATACCAAACATCAGCGATGTTACGATAGCGCTTCAGATCATGTCCGAAATGGGCGCAAAAATTCGTATGCTAAATAAAACAACAGTTGAGATAGATACACGCAGCCTGCAAAATATGCCAATTCCTTATGAAAAAGCAAAACTTATGCGTGCAACGACTTATTTTTTGGGTACACTTCTCGGAAGATTTCATTCAGCTCACGTTTCAATGCCTGGCGGCTGCAATTTAGGCGACCGTCCCATAGATCAGCATTTGAAGTGTTTTTCCGCACTTGGCGCAGAGTGTGAAATTGACGGAGGCATGATAAACCTCAGAGCTGATAAACTCGTAGGAAACCAGATTTTCTTTGATAAAAATTCCGTTGGAGCTACTATAAATGGCATTATGGCGGCAGTCAAAGCCGAAGGACTTACTATCATAGAAAATGCGGCAAAAGAACCGCACGTTGTAGATCTCGCAAACTGCTTGAATTCAATGGGCGCAGACATTATCGGCGCAGGCACGGACGTAATCAAAATTCGTGGTGTAAAAGAGCTGCACGGAACTACTTATTCAGTAATCCCCGACCAGATAGAAGCAGGAACATTTATGACTGTTGCTGCAGCTACCAGAAGCAATGTTCTCATAAAGAATGTTATTCCCAAACACCTTGAGCCCATCACCAACAAGCTTATAAAAATCGGAGTTCAGGTTGAGCAGTATGATGACGCAGTTCGGGTAATCGGCGGAGATGAGTATGTAGGAACTTCGATAAAAACACAGCCCCACCCCGGTTTCCCCACAGATATGCAGCCACAGATGGCAGCGTTCCTTACCTGTGCAAAAGGCACATCAATGGTAACAGAAAGTATCTTTGACAATCGCTTTCGCTATGTTGACGAACTTCGTCGTATGGGCGCAAATATTTCAGTTGAGGGCAGAGTTGCTGTAATAGAGGGCGTAGAGCGTCTGAAGGGCGCACCGGTAAAAGCGTGCGATCTGCGTGCAGGCGCAGCGCTTATAATTGCCGCCCTTTCTGCTGACGGAGTAAGTGAAATTTACGATATTTTCCATGTTGAACGTGGTTACGAAAACATGGAAATCAAATTACGTTCACTTGGCGCCAATATCATTAAAGTAACCGAACCCGACCCCGTTGCCGAAGGCAGCGGACACCAGCAGGCGATATAATGGCAAGAGTATATCCTATATGTTCTTCCAGTAAAGGCAACTGTACCTTTATAGGAACCAAAGGACATGGAATATTAATAGATGCGGGCTGTTCGTTTCGTGCAATGAAAAATGCGTTAAGTCTTATAGATACTGATTTGTCTGAAATAGAAGCAGTATTTGTAACTCACGAACACACAGACCATATTGCGGGACTTGCAATGCTGCTAAAAAATACAAAAATTCCCGTATTTGCCACAAAAGGCACAGAATATTCGCTTAAAGAACGGGAAAAAATCCCCGAAAATTCGGTAGTATACAATTCTAAGGACGGCTATAAAAGTGCGTCATTTGAAGTATCGTGTTTTGGATTATCCCATGATGCAGCCGATTGCATCGGATACAAAATTAAATTCCGCGATCACATATTCGGGATATGCACCGATACCGGAGTAGTAACCGAAGACGCTGCAGCTGCCCTTAAAGGCTGCGGCACTGTTTTTCTTGAAAGCAACCATGATGTTGAAATGCTGCGAAGAAATCCCAATTATACCGCTGATTTAAAACGGCGTATTTTGGGAGATAAAGGACATCTTTCAAACGAAGCTTGCGCTGAATTTGCAAAAACGCTTGTCACTCAGGGTACCAGACATATTATACTCGGACATTTGTCACAGGAGAATAATTCCCCGACAACTGCGTTTAATTGCACAAGAGCATTGCTTGAGCAGTCAGGATTATTCACCGAACGGGATTACACATTAAACGTTGCCCCTGTCAACACAGATGGAAGTTTTATTGCGGTCTGAATGTCAATTCAGACCGTGAATAATTTTGGAGAGTGATTTAATGAAGAAAAGTGTTTCCTTGGAAACGCTTAAACTGCTTTTCTTGCTGGCATATTTCCCCATACTTACGATCGAACGGATAATCTGCCTGTGCATAATGTTATTCGGCGAACATACATCATTCACCTCGCTTGATTATTATATGCTTGGAATAGTCATATTGTCCACAGCGGCAGTTTATGTTTTTCTTGCAGTAGGATTTCGTTCAATATTGTTCAGACGCTGCGGAAAAAGACGTTCAATAGAAGTGCTGTCATCAAGGAAAAGTTATCGGACGCTTTCTGCGGCAGTCGGCATTTTTCTTGCAAGCGGTATGCTGGATACAAGAGGTTCAATCCCTCCTGTTCAACTTGTCGCATATGGCTGTGTAATAACCGCAATGATTATTCATTGCGTTCAGAACGTGAAAAAAGAGGGCGGAGCAGACAGGAAATGGCTCTCTTTTGCATACACTGCCTCATTCGCCCTGTCAATCCCTATTGTATACAACACGCAGATTGAACACGCAAGAATATTTATACCGATTGAAATAGTCGTAAATCTTGGCTTGATTATATTGTTTACGTCGATGCTTATCGACTTTTTTTCGGGAAATGGTGAAAGCAGCTTCTCACTCCTGCCTTTCCTTGTTGCAGTATTCGGCGATGCATTGGTTATTTCAATGCGTTGGTACGAAGAAATAAGCATAATAACGCTGCTTGCGGTATGCATTACAACAGTTCTTTGGTTTACAGGCTCAATACTTGGCGCAAATCCCGATAAAACCAAAAAATAACACCGTTATTAATAAATAAATCCCGTGAAATCAGTATTTCACGGGATTTTTATTTCAATACTTTCAAACAATTGCCTTGCAGCAATAAACGCCTACGCAAGCCGCTTGTTTAATACACCACTGTCAGATCCCCGACATTCACCGCAGCGACAACAACGTTTCCGTAGCTGATTACCGCACGATCACGGATAATTTCGGTTACGGTGTGTTTCCTTCCGAAAACGAAAGAAGCGAGCCTGCCGCCATTATAAGTCTTTGCGCCGTTTTTCAGAACAACGCTGCTGCCGACCTTAACGGCATCGCTTGGCTTTTCCTGCTCTCTTATACGTCGGTTAATCTCGTCCTGAACCACATAGTAGTCGTACCCTGCCGCAGTAAGGTTTTCAAAACGCTGCTGACCACTTCCCCACTTTCCGTTCCACACCTCATCGACAATTTCATCAATTGTTTTAAGAGCAGGCGCGGCAGGTGCAATCCCGTGCATTTCATACCACTTTGCCGTTTCAGACGGATAATCCGCAAAACATATATCGCTGTCAATCTGTAAACCCGCCGAGTATCTCAGACCGTTCTGCCACAACTTCTGACCGTACTTATACTTGCTCTCCTTTACCCAGTGCGCAAGCCATATATCGCATTTTCCGATAATCTTCGTTTTGTCAAGATATGTTTCAAGCCATGACGGATTAGCATAAATTCCGCACGGATAGCCAAGCCTTTCCACTTCGTCAATAAACGCAAGTGCAATTTCCGTAGCTTTACCCGTATTCGCAATCTGCATTTCCTCAGCGTCAAAAAAAACGGGATATTTCGGCAGCGGAAATGCCTTTATCTGCTCCACGATAAATTGCGCTTCACGCTTTGCCTCCTCTGCACTCACCGCACAGGAATAATGGTAAAAACCGTAGTCTATTCCCTGCGAAATACAGCCGTTGACGTGCCTGTCAAGTGCAGCGTCAGCCGCCTGCCTGTGGGTTGATGTACCCGTATAGCTTGCTCGGATAATCGCAAATTTTATACCGTCAGCTTTCAGTTTTTCATAGTCAATACCACTCTGATAGTTGCTTATGTCAACGCCATAAATTTCATAATCAGACATCTTGCTTTCCCTCCCCATCATTTTTATTATTGCTGTTCCCTGCGTCCGCCAACCCCTCTCCGAGTATGTACCCCACAACCGCCGC
>CAZTRH010000093.1:0-5944 GCA_964616605.1 uncultured Ruminococcus sp. | reverse complement strand
GCGAACCCTGTGTTGTCTTTGACACTCCAAGGAACGGGCAGATACCCAAAAACTTTGAAAGTACACAGTTGTCGGTAAGAATACCCGTCAGGAGAATAATCATCATACTTTTAGCAAGTTCCATCAGTTATTCCCCTCCTTTTCTGCGTCGGCATTATCGCCGCAGCCGCCTTCAGAAGCGCTCGGACAGCCTTCTCTGTTCGGGCAGGCGGAACAGCCGAGAGTTTTCGGCGGCTCGCGCTTTGCAATCTTGTTTACAAGAGCAATAACACAGCCCAGTACGAAAAATCCTCCTGCAGGAAGAACAAACAGCGTCATCGGTTCAATTGCGTTAGGACAAACCTGAATGCCAAACCACGTTCCCGAACCGAATATCTCACGGATAGAACCAACTATCAGCAGCGAAAGAGTAAATCCAACGCCCATTCCCAGTCCGTCCATCGCAGACGCCAGAACATTGTTCTTAGACGCAAACATTTCCGCACGGCCGAGAATAATGCAGTTTACAGTTATAAGCGGCAGGTAAATTCCCAGAGCGTCATAAACTGACGGCAGAAACGCCTGAAGCAGCAGCTGAACCAGAGTTACAAAGCCTGCGATTACAATAATGTAGCTTGGCAGTCTTACAGTATTCGGAATAACCTTTTTAAGCAGCGAAATCGCAACGTTGGAACACAGCAGTACGAATGTTGCGGCAACGCCCATACCAATAGCATTTGAAGCCATTGTGGTAATCGCAAGCGTCGGACACATACCGAGCAGCGTCACCAGATTCGGGTTTTCTTTAATAATACCCTTCGTAAATTCCTTTAAATAACTCACTCGAAATCACCTCCGCATAATCTGTACGCTTCCAATGCGAGATTAACAGCGTTTGCAACACCTTTTGAGGAATAGGTTGCGGAGGTAACCGCCTGCACCTGTCCTTTAGAAACGTCAGGATTGCTCTTTACAATCTCAGCAGTACCCGAAATCCCGTTGAACTGCTCAAGAAACTCAGGCTTTGCAGCGTTAGTACCAAGACCGGGAGTTTCTTCTCCGACAGTAACTACTGATACTCCCGAAACAGCGTTCTCGCTTACTCCGACCATTATGCCAAAGCCGCTCTTATATCCCTTTACTTCAAGGGAAAATGCCACAGAACCGTCATTCTTCTTTATGATTTTCTTAATTTCGGGAACCATACAGGTCTTAACACCATCAGCACCTGTTATGAGAATTGCTTCGGGGTAGCTTTCAAGCGGAAGAACCGTATAATCAGCCTTTTCCCCTCCGTAAATTGCGGATACAGCATCATATTCCTTGTCGGTGACTTCAAGAGAAGTATCCTTGTACGTCAGCTTGTATACTACTATTACAAGGCAGGAGATAATTGCCGCAATAATCGCCAGTGTCAAAGCAGGTTTAATCTTAGCCATCACTTTTCCTCCTTTTCAGCGGTTACAACACCCAAAGCCTTTGGTGCGGTAAACCTGTCAATCAGAGGTGTAAGGCAGTTCATCACCAGAATGGAGAAAGAAACGCCCTCAGGCATTGAAGCAAACATTCTTATTCCGAATGTTATCAGTCCACAGCCTACGCCGAAAATAATCTTTCCTTTTTCGGTAAGCGGAGTAGTCGCATAATCAGTCGCCATAAACAGCGCACCAAGTACCAGACCGCCGCTCATAAGCTCGTACAGCATAAACGTAACATCAAATCCGCTGTAAAGCAGCGACAGCAAAGCCACTGTGCCGATAAAGCACACAGGTGTTGTCGGACGTACCAGTCCCAGACACATCAGATAAATACCGCCTATAAGCAGCGCCAGTATGCAGGTTTCGCCAAGGCAGCCCGCGCGGTTTCCGAGGAACATATCCAGAATATCCGGCAGCTCTGCCTGTGCAGCGGCAACAGCAGAAGCGTCATGACCCACCAGCTGCGCAGCATTAACAAGCGGAGTAGCACTTACAACAGCGTCTACATTATCCCCGATAACGGGAGCCGTCCACTTCGTCATTGACGCAGTAAACGAAAGCATCAGCGCAATTCTCGCAGTAATCGCAGGATTTGCAAAATTCTGACCAATACCGCCGAACATACATTTCACAATTACGATTGCGATAAAGCAACCGATAACCGCCATATACACAGGCAAATCCACAGGAAGATTAAAAGCGAGCAGCATTCCCGTTACGATAGCCGACAAATCGCTTATAGTATTCTCACGCTTAGTTATTTTGTCAAACAGAAATTCAAACAGCACGCACGCTGTACAGCAAATAACCGTCAGCACCAGTGCCTTTAATCCGAAAATCACCACCGACGCAATAAGCGCAGGACACAGTGCGATAATGACGTTGAGCATTATCTTCTGTGTGGTCCACGCACTTCTGATGTGCGGAGAAGCTTCAACAAACAGCTTACTCATCTTCGCACCTCACTTTCCTTGTTGTTTTGCCGAAGTCTTGCGAAGGAAATCCTTTGCAAGCTGATTTTTCTCGGCAAGCGGTCTTTTTGCAGGGCATACAAAGCTGCACGCACCGCAGTTCATACACAGATTGACTTTCAGCTCTTCAAGCGCCTTGGCATCACGGGCGTCATAAGCGCTTTCAAGTTCTGTCGGACGCAGATTAAGAGCGCAGGCTCTCACGCAGCGTCCGCAGCGTATGCAGGCGGTTGTCTTTGGCATTGGTGTATTGCCGAACAACAGCACCGCATTATTTGTTTTTCCAAGGGGAGTATCGGGATCGAACGCACACGAACCCATCATAGGACCACCAAGCACAATCTTGTCGGGCTGCTGCCGAACATCTGCAAACCCCATAATGCTGTGCAGCATAGTTCCTATCGGAATAAAGAAGTTCGCAGGCGCATTCACAACATTTCCGTCCAGCGTAATTCTTCTGGTTATAAGCGGAACGCCCGTTCTCACATAGCTGTAAATAAATCCTGCCGTTGAAACGTTCATCACTATGCAGCCGACGTCAGACGGCAGCTTGCCTTCGCCCACTACCCTGCCTGTCAGCGTATGCACCAGCACCTTTTCTGCGCCCTGCGGATATGCGGACGGAAGCTTCTTAACTTTTATATTGGGATATCTTACAACAGCAAGCTTTGTCAGTTTCTCAATAGCCTTAGGCTTATCAGCCTCTATTCCGATAATTGCATTTGGTATATCAAGCTTTTTCATTACGATATCAATTCCCGCAAGTACATTGTCGGAATTTTCCATAAGTTCACGATAATCGCTTGTAATATACGGCTCACATTCCGCACCGTTCAGCAAAAGATAATCAATTTTAACTTTATTCGGGTCATACGCAAGTTTTACATGAGTCGGAAAACCCGCTCCGCCAAGACCCACAGCTCCGCTCTCACGGACAGCCTTGATAAACTCCTCACGAGTATCGACTTTGGGCGGTTTTATACCTTCAAACATATCGTTTCTGTTATCGTTTGTGATAACAACGGTTTTGCAATATCTTCCGCCAACGTTCATTACTTCCTTTATTTCCTTTACAACGCCGCTGACAGACGCATGGACAGGCGCCGACACAAATGCCTCGGTATCGCCTATCTTCTGACCGATTTTCACTTTGTCGCCGACAGCAACACACGGTTCGCACGGTGCGCCGATATGCTGAAGCATACTCACAGCGACCTCTTCAGGCGCAGGAACCTTTCTTGTCAACAGTTCCGCAGAACCACTGAAATGCGGAAGATGAACAGAATGCAGTTTACCCAAATATATCATTCCTTTCGTATATCGTAAGATCGCACATATTATTAACTGAATATTCATCCGGTACAACTCAAGCGGATTTGCCAACATAACGCACAAATCACGTCATCACGACAAAGCCGCCTGAGAAGTTATAAAGGATTATTTCATATTGAAATCCCCGATATTATCATTTCGGTTTCCCATCGGTTCAGTAGTCGCACGACGAGGCTGAACTCCCTCAGGCGCAGGATAACGAGGAGTAAGTGCGGGTCCTCTCTGCTGCGCAGGCTTTCTGGACTGACCTCCCATAGCCTCCGTTCTCATTCCGGGTCTACCGGGCTGATGCGGCGCAGAACCATGAAGCGATGACATTCCCTGCTGCAATGGAAGAGTATTTCTTGAGTCATTAGGCTTCACTTCGGACACTTCCTCAAGTTCACCATCTGCCTGAGTCATATCAAACATACTTTCTTTATCATCGTCCTGTTGATCCTGCTGAACCTGCTCAACGCTCTGTTCAACATTTTCAGTCGGTTCGGCAGCATTTCTTGAACTTGCGGCACGAGCGTTATCTTCGTACCACTTAGCAGCCATCAAAGGACTCAGAATTACGTCAAGCACCTCTGAAGGGCCCTCGAAGATATCCTCTGTAACAGGATTAACTCCTTGAACAGGCTCAGAAATGTTATAGCTTACCTGTCTGCGGAACTTAATTCTGCAATACAGGAACTCAGGAGGAATGCTGTCGATCTGACCTATCTCTTCCAGCCACTGGAAAGGCGTCATACCGCCGATACTTACATCATCTATAAGCCAGCCTGTTGCAGCGTCAGCGTCATTATGGCACAAGTACAGCGCAAACTGGAACTTCTGCTCACGCTCTCCGTTCATAAGACCTATTGAGAATTTCTTTACAATAAAGCTGTTAAGAACCGTCTTTTCGTAGCCGCAGCAAGGGCAAACACCGCCATAACCGAACAGCTTTGCGTTCACGTCACGGGCAAAATAATTTCTGTATGCCTTGGGAGCGGACTTTTCATAAATTGAAATTCTGCGTGCTTCACTGCGCAAATAGAAGAACTCCTTGCGGCTGATTGACGGAACAGGCTTATAATAATACGGCAGCTGATCTATCAGCATAAGGTTCGGTTCTTCCGTTCCGGAATACAATCCACGCAGAATATTTCTGTTCTGACCTGTGAGAACGAACTCCACAAATCCCGCATACTGCGGCTTCGTCATACCGTCACGCAGAATAATCAGCTTCGGAGAACGCTTCATATCCTCTTCGGAAATCGGTGCAGACAGATCCACAATCTTCAGCAGCTTATCCTCTGCACTGATAAGAGCAATTTTATCAAGTCCGAGATCGCACACATACAGTCTGCCAAGCGTCTGCTCAACAGCTGATGTACCGCCTGCTTCGGGCAGTGCAGCAACAACATCTGAAACATCAAAGCTGAATCGTCCCGAATAATACGGGAAATCGAAAACTCGATTGTTGAACATTCCGCTTTCGATAAGCGCCTGAACATCACCGACAATTTCCAGAAGCTCCGCATTTGAAATATTCGGCGGAATCATGAACTGCTTTCCGTAAACCGAGAAGCGATAACGCTTGTTGATATCCAGAGCCAGCGTAACCTCGCCGCCCTGCTCCTTGATTTCCTTCAAAAATTCGATTGTATCCTTGCCGTTGGTAAACGAGTTTATCATCAGCGTTACAACCTGATTGAAAATCTGATGGTTCTCAAAACGCATTTCATGCGCCTTGAGAACATCATATGCTTTCTTAAGGTTTGAAATGTTGATCTTGGATATTTCAAACTGAATGGACGCAGTTCCCGATGATACCACAAACTGGAAGTACTTCATAGAAATGCGGTATGTTTCGCCGAACATCTCATCAATTACGGAGAATGCGCCTGCGAGAGCGTTCTCGTCCGCAACAGAGCCGTTTACAATGCAATCGTTGAGCTTAAGGCTTATGATGCTCTTGAAATAAGCCGACAGCTCATAATCCTTAATCTTGCCGCCCTGCGACTCCATATTATAGCGTGTTCCATCAAGGAAGAACGAGTAAAGACTCTCTCTGCCCTTTTCATCTGTACCCGGATTGTTCCAGTCGTATCTGGCAACAAGAACGTGATTATCGTCCTTGCCGTACCATGTGTCCATCTGCTGGATATCCTCGTACAAAGCCCTCGAAGCAGAGCCATCATCATGCTCTTCCTTGGT
>CAZTRH010000092.1:0-6033 GCA_964616605.1 uncultured Ruminococcus sp. | reverse complement strand
CAGCGATGTGGCTTTTATCGCCGACACTAAATCCTTTGGCAGAGCATTAATTATCAATATATACGGTTAAGGAGGTTACAGCGATTTATCATTTCTGTCATATCCTACCTCCTGCTCAGATATATCAACAAATAACGCATTCCGCCTGAGCAAAAATTCAAAAAAACAACTATTTTTTCCGACTTGTTTTAAAATCATGATAACATTTATTCACCGACTTAATTATTACATATTTCATTTTGTCAATCACCATACAGGTCTAGCTTGACAGTATATGGCATTTATGCTATAATGGTTATAAATCTGAATGTTAAAGCTTGTCACAGCCGTAATAAAAAACCCCGTCCATTCAGACGAGGTTCATATATTCTTCAAGCGTAATCCCTCTTTCGTGGATTTCTTTTGCGGCTTCATGTCCGACATAGCGATAATGCCACGGCTCGTACGATATCCCTGTGATCCCGGTTTTTCCATCGGGATAGCGCAGAATAAAGCCATATTCCCATGAATGCTCCTCAAGCCAGCCGTACACGCTCCACTCGTTTTCAGATCCCGAATACGGGTTGATGTCAACTGCAAGTCCCAGCTGATGCTCGCTGTTTCCGACAGCCGCGACCGTGTTTCTTGCAAGTTTGTATGCTTCGGTCGGAAAACACCCTTCCTGAATGTAATCCACAATCTTTTCAACCAATATATCCTTCTGATCATCGGCGGTGCGGTATCCCTCACGGACATACGGCTTCATATTCTGCTCGCGCATATCGTCAAACATCTGCTGCAGGTCGGGATAAATCCGCTCGTCAATCTTATTCCCGTTTGATAGTTCCATAAGAGTTAAGGAATAATCATCGGGAATGTGATATTGATTGTTTACAACGATAAGCAACGGGTCAGCTTGTTCAACAGCAGTTTCCCCTTTCGGCTCTGACAACGTTGTGGCAATGCTTATAAATAAGACAACGCATACAGCGCTTATAATCACTGCGATTAACGCTGCTATGCTCCCTTTTGAAATCCTGTGGTTTGGTTTAACGGTTGTTTTAGTCATTTCAAATTCCCCCTTTGAACTTATTTTAACACTTTGTGGAAATATTTTCTTGCGGTTTTGATTAAGGAATTATTACGAAATTATGACAATTCCAACCCAAAAACAATCTTCAGCGAGGTAATTATAATGTATAGAATATATATAGTAGAGGACGATCCCGATATAGCAAACAGACTTAAACAACATCTTGAAGGCTTTGGGTTTGAGGTACGCACTGCTTTTGATTTTCAGAATATTACGACTGAGTATTCCTCTTTCAATCCGCAGCTTACGCTTATGGATATCGGGCTTCCGTTTTACAACGGATTTTATTGGTGTTCGCAGATCAGAAAAACATCTCGTTCGCCGATAATCTTTTTATCCTCTGCGGCAGATAATATGAATATCGTAATGGCGATGGATATGGGCGGCGATGATTTCATAGCAAAGCCGTTTGACCTTGCGGTGCTGACTGCGAAAATTCGTGCTGTACTGCGCCGTGCATACGATTTTTCAGAGTCGGACGAACCGGAAGTAAGCGGTGCGAAACTCTGTCTTTCTGACGCAACGCTGAATTATAGCGGCGAAAAAATTGCCCTTACCAAAAACGAAATGCGTATTCTTCAGACGCTGATGGAAAGCAGCGGAAAAATCGTTTCCCGTGAAACGCTTATGAGCAGGCTGTGGGAAACCGACTGCTATATTGACGAAAACACTCTGTCGGTGAATATCTCACGACTTCGCAAAAAGCTTGAGGGCATAGGACTTGGCGGCTTTATCCGCACAAAGTCGGGACTTGGATATATTGTCGAATGACAGCGGAGGGAAAATGCTATCGTATCTGAAATCAAGATTAAAAACAATACTGCTGTGGGCGGTGATAATCGCAATTATAACGGCGGTTATGTGGAGTTATAAATTTCCTGCCGCAGCGGTGTTTTACATTCTGGGACTGAGCGGTTTTTTTCTGCTGGTTGTGGGAATAGTGGATTTTGTGCGGTTTATTCGGCTGCATTCTCAGCTTTCAAAAGTGAAAGACGAGATACTGTTCACTGCCGACAACCTGCCCGAAGTTTCGGACGTAATCAGTTCCGATTATACTGCGCTTATACGCAAGCTGTCTGACGAAAACAGACGGCTTCGGGCAGAGCAGGAGCGTGTTATCACGGATATGACGGATTATTACACGCTGTGGGCGCATCAGATCAAAACGCCGATTGCCGCAATGGAGCTTATTCTTCAGCAAAACGAAGGAAAAGAATACAGGGAACTTCACGACAATCTCGGAAAAATCGAACATTACGTTGAAATGGTGCTGTGCTATCTGCGGATCAACTCCGATTACACCGATTATGTCATAAAAGAATATGACCTTGACGGGATAGTCCGCAAGGCTGTGCGGAAATTCTCACGGACATTCATACGAAAAAAGCTGTCGCTTGATTACGAGCCGCTTAACGCAAAAGTATTATCCGATGAAAAGTGGCTGGCGTTCGTTGTGGAACAGGTTTTATCCAACGCTGTAAAATACACGCAGAGCGGCGGCGTGAAAATTTACCTTGAACAGCCGCTCACGCTGTGTATAGCAGACACGGGAATAGGGATAGCGTCCGAGGATTTGCCGAGAATTTTCGATAAAGGCTCTACGGGACTCAACGGCAGACTGGAGCAGAAATCAAGCGGTATGGGACTGTATCTTTGCAAAAACATCTGCAAGAAACTGGGACATTCCATCACAGCCGAAAGCGGTAAAAACGGTAAAAGCGGCACCGTTATCAGAATAAATCTCTTTACTCCCGAAATTGGCGTGGAGTAACGAAAAAAATCCTTTGACTGCGCTATCAATTCTTACAAAAATGTAAGATTATTGTAAGACAAAAACCATAGACTCCGGAGTCATTTTCTGCTAAAATAAACTCAGCAAAAAATATTGCATTCCTGCAAAAATAAAAACGCAGAAAGGATTTCATTATGCCAATACTTGAAGTATCAAACGTAAAAAAGGTTTACACACAGCGCATAGGCTCAAACCGTGTCACTGCTTTGCAAAACATCACATTCACCGCCGAAAAGGGCGAGTATATCGCCATTATGGGCGAGAGCGGCTCAGGCAAAACCACATTGCTGAACATACTTGCCGCCCTCGACAAGCCTACAAGCGGAAGCGTAATACTTGACGGAGTGGATTTGTGTTCGGTCAGGGAAAAGGATATCGCAAAATTCCGCCGCGACAACCTGGGCTTTGTGTTCCAGGATTTCAACCTGCTCGACAGCTTTACAGTCAAGGATAACATTCTCCTGCCGCTTGTGCTTATGGGAATGCCGCATAGCCGGTTGGACGACAAGCTTAAACCCATCGCTTCACAGCTTGGAATATCCAATCTCCTCAACAAGTACCCATACGAAATATCGGGCGGTCAGAAGCAGCGAACCGCCGCCGCAAGAGCGCTCATCACCGACCCGCGCATTCTGCTTGCAGACGAGCCTACGGGCGCATTGGATTCACGATCGTCCGACGAACTGCTGCGGTTGTTCTCGCACATCAACAAAAGCGGTCAGACTATCGTTATGGTAACGCACTCCGTCAAAGCCGCAAGTCACGCAGGACGGGTGCTGTTTATCCGTGACGGAGAAGTGTTCCATCAGCTTTACAGAGGCGACTGCTCGGACGAGGAATTTTACAAGAAGATTTCCGACACGCTTACTGCGGCTTCACGCACGACAGACAACGGGGGTGAGCGGTTATGAAAATGCTGCTTTATCCACGGCTTGCCCTCGCGTCAATGATAAAGAACCGCAGATTGTATGTGCCGTATCTGCTTGCCAGCGCAGGTATGATGATGGTGTTTTACATTATCATTTTCCTTGCGAACAGCGATTTTGTCGGCGCGTTGCCGGGACGTTCCGTGATGAGCATTATACTCACGGCAGGCTGGGTTGTCATGGTTGTGTTTGCGTCAATTTTTCTGTTCTACACATACTCGTTTCTGATTAAACGCAGAAAAACCGAGTTCGGATTATATAATATCCTCGGAATGGGAAAAATGAACATCGCAAAAATACTTGTGTGGGAAACATTTTTCAATTACACTATTTCTGCAGTTGTGGGAATTTCCTGCGGCGTGCTGTTTTCCAAGCTTTCGGAGCTGCTGCTTGTACGAATGATGGGCGGCGTGAACAAATATTCCTTTGATGTGAATTTTCGTGCAATCGCTCTGGAAATCGTGATGTTTGCGTGCCTGTATATTCTGATTTTGCTGAACTCCCTGCGACAGGTGCGGACATCGGGCGCAATGCAGCTTTTAAATTCGCATAATTCGGGTGAAAAACCGCCTCGTGCAAACTGGTTTGCAGCAATCCTCGGAACGTTGATTTTAGCTGCGGCATATTATATCGCCGTTACTGTAAAAGACCCCATTCTTGCGATAACAACGTTTATGGGTGCGGTAATACTTGTTATTATTGCAAGCTATCTGTTGTTTATGGCAGGCTCGGTAGTGCTGTGCCGTGTACTTGAGAAAAACAAGAACTACTATTACAAAACAAATCACTTTGTATCCGTGTCGCAGATGGCTTTTCGTATGCGGAAAAACGGCGCAGGACTTGCGACTATCTGCATTCTGTGTACAATGGTGCTGGTGACTATTTCCTCAACAGCCTGCCTGTACTTCGGATTGAACGATATACTGCGCCGCGCATACCCTCGTGACGTTTCCGCCACTATACAAACCTACAATGACGATTATTACAACGCCGCAGTGAAGAGTATAACAGCTGCGCTTGAAACCGCTGACGGCAAGTTATCAAACACCGCAGAATACCGTTTTATTCCAAGCAATTAT
This sequence comes from uncultured Ruminococcus sp., assembly GCA_964616605.1. Lineage (GTDB taxonomy): Bacteria > Bacillota > Clostridia > Oscillospirales > Ruminococcaceae > CAG-115. Next base: position 1,164 of record CAZTRH010000092.1, on the reverse strand, counting down.
ATGGATTTCGGAGTTTATATTGACGACAAACTTGTCGACACCAACAGGGAGCTTGACGAGTTCTCAATTTCAGAGCGTAATTATGTAGCGTTTATATATGTTCCGCTGTCGGATTACAACAAAGTAACAGGCAACAGCGTTTCCCTCTCGGACAATGAAGCTATGATTGTTATAGACGGCTGTTCGGGGGACAGATTTTATCTCGACAAAATCAAAGATTTCAGCGGAAAACTGCTTGACATTGTGGATTATCCGAATGATTTTCCCACTACGACATCGGGGCAGGAGCTAGATATAAACGAGATTGTAAACCGCACCGCTATCGTTCCTGACTCTGTATTTGATGAGATTGCAGCGTACCACACAGCAAACAACAAGGAATACCCCGTTGTTGTACATGACAAGGACGACAATGTAATTTATAGCTACCCCAATGTTGTGGTATATCGCTATTTCGGTGTTGACGTTTCGGGCATAGATGATGAAACGCTTGCTGATATTGTTTTTTATGCTATGGATAACGACGCTCTTCGCACAGGCTCATTCAGTGATTATTGCGCTATAGATACGGCAGCGTCAGTGCGAAGCGAACTCTTCGCCCTGTATACAGGACTGTTCTTCCTGGGAATTGTGTTCAGCGTGGTATTTATATTTGCAGCCGCTCTGATAATGTATTACAAACAGCTTTCGGAAGGATACGAGGACAAGTCACGCTATGATATCCTCCGAAAAGTGGGTATGACCAAGCGTGAAATACACTCCACGATAAATTCGCAGGTGCTGACGGTGTTCTTCCTGCCGCTTGCCGCAGCAGGCGTGCATACAGCGTTCGCTTTTCCGATGCTGTCGAAGATGCTGCTGTTGTTCGGGGATATGGATAAGAATTACCTTGCGCTTATAATGCTTATTTGCTTTGCTGTCTTTGCATTGGTTTATACAGCCGTGTATTTTGTAACATCAAAGACTTATTATAAGATAGTGTCATAATTCAAAAAGGGTCGCCTGTGTGGGCGACCCGTCAGAGTGAAGACAAACTTCATTTTTGTGTTGATTTATCAAAAAAAAAGGGGGGTGGGGGCGTAGCCCCCAAAGGGGTCGCAAGGGGCGGTAGCCCCGCTATTTACTGCCCCTCCCCGTCGGGGAGGGGTTGGGGAGGGGCAGCAA
>CAZTRH010000091.1:0-6044 GCA_964616605.1 uncultured Ruminococcus sp. | reverse complement strand
TTATTGGAATTCTATCTTACGGATTTCGGCAGCGAGGGCGTGCCGTTTCCGACTGTTGTACTGTCGGGAGAAAATACGGCAAAGCAGTATCTAAAGCCTACTGACAGAGCTATCCGTGAGGGAGATTTCATTATCCTTGAGTTTGGTGCAATATATGACGGCTATTGCGCAGGAATGTGCAGGACAATTGCGGCGGGCGAGATTGCCGCAAACCGTGAGAACGCTTATAATGCTGTGTCTTGCGCAATATCTGACGGGTTGCGCGCTCTGAGGGCCGGTATTGGCGGAAAAGTTGCGGACAGCGTAATGCGAAGCACTCTTGCGGCTTGGGACGCAGACAAATACTGCTCCTTGGAATTTGCGCACGGTGTAGGTCTGGAAGCTGTCGAACCGCCGATCGTTTCACAGAACAGCAATACGCTGCTGAAAGAGGGAACGGCTTTGCAGGTTCACTGCGCAATCAGCGTGGGCGGCAAGTATGGCGTGAAAATCGGCGATATTGCAAGGCTTACGGCTGATGGCTGCGAGGATTATACAGAGGCTACCAAGAGTCTTATTCATATCTAGCGCAAATTATTGTGTTTTTTTAAAAAAAATTTAAAAAAACACTTGCATTATTTATCAAAATTTGTTACAATATTAGATGAGATTTGTATTTCCGGGGGCAGGCGATTTTCCTGTTTCAGGAAAATCATCATTTTGAATTTATTTTATTTGGAGGTTCGCTATGATTACAGCGGGAGATTTCAGAAATGGTATGACATTTGAAGAGGAAGGCAACGTAATGCAGATTATCGAATTCCAGCACGTTAAGCCCGGAAAAGGTGCTGCGTTCGTTCGTACCAAGATCAAGAATGTCATCACAGGCGCAGTGGTTGAAAAGTCTTACAACCCCTCTGCCAAGTTCCCGACAGCTTATGTCGAGAGAAAGGATATGGAATATACCTATTCTGACGGTGAGCTTTATCACTTTATGGATCAGGAAACATACGAGGACGTTCCTGTAAACGCTTCTGACCTCGGCGACAACTTCAAGTTCGTTAAGGAAAATATGGTTTGCAAGGTTATGTCTTACAAGGGTAAGGTATTCGGTGTTGAGCCTCCGAACTTCGTTGAGCTTCAGGTAACACAGACTGATCCCGGCTTTGCAGGAAATACTGCTACTAACGCTACTAAGCCTGCAACTCTTGAAACAGGCGCAGAAATTCGTGTTCCTTTGTTCATCAACGAAGGCGAGCTTATCAGAATTGATACTCGTACAGGCGAGTATATGGAGAGAGTTAAGTAATTCTCATCTGTGAAGGAGGTATTCACTATGACTATCGGTGAAAAGGTATCTTACATCAAGGGCCTTTGCGAAGGAATGAACAAGGACGATAAGATTATCAGCGCAATCCTCGATGTTCTGGGCGATATTGCCGAGAATCTTACTGAGGTTGACGAGGAACTTGATGATGTTGCGTCTGTTATGACCGACCTTGAAGAAGCAGTAGCTGATATTGAGGACGATCTCTACGAAGATGATGACGACTACGATGAGTTTGATGATGACGATGAGTTTGATGATCTCGATGAGATGTATGAAACTGTCTGCCCTAACTGCAGCAATGTAATTCATTTCGATTACGAGCAGGCAAACAACGGCGGTATGGATTGCCCTAACTGCGGCAAGCACCTTACGTTTGAGATGTATGATGAGGACGACAGCGAAGAACTTTAATTCTTTGCTGTTCGGAGTCTGCGCAAGAAAAGGAAAAGCAGACTGATTATCATGACTATGAGTTCGGAGCGGAGTTTTCGTACTGACGCAATAATCCCGAAACAGCCGCAGTGCTGAGTGTGGATATGCTGTCGGTGTCGGCTCTGCTCCGTATTTTTTTAGGAGTAAATAAGATGAACTGGAGAGATAATCTGATTGATATTGAGCCTTATGTTGCAGGTGAGCAGCCTGAGAAGAAGGACTTTATCAAGCTTAACGCAAACGAAAATCCCTATCCCCCTTCGCCGGCGGTTCTGAGGACAATAAATTCGTTTGACGCAGCGAAGCTTTGCAAGTACCCCGACGCTTCGTGCAGGGAAATTGCAGCTGTGCTTGCTCAATACCATGATATTGAGCGTTCGCAAGTGTTTGTCGGAAACGGCACGGACGATGTGCTGTCGCTGTGTTTGCGTGCTTTCTTTAATTCGGATAAACCGATTTTGTTTTCAGATATAACTTATTCGTTTTATACAGTTTGGTGCGATATTCTGCGTATTCCATATAAGCAGGTGAGCGTTGATGAGGATTTTAATATTAACGCTTCAGATTATTGTCAGCCGAATGGCGGTGTGATCATCGCAAATCCCAACGCTCCGACTTCAATAGGAAGAAACAGGGAGTTTATCCGTGAGATTCTCGACAACAACCCCGACAGCGTTGTTATCGTGGACGAGGCGTATGTCGATTTTGCGGAAAATGATATTACTGCGGTGCCGCTTCTTTCGGAATATGACAATCTTGTAATCACACGCACGTTTTCAAAAAGCCGTTCCATGGCGGGAATGCGTTTGGGTTATGCTATGGGAAGCCGTGACGCAATAGCTGCGGTGTACGCTACTAAGGACAGTATGAACAGTTATCCTGTGGATATGATAGCACAGGCGGCAGGAATTGCTTCTGTGAATGACGAGAAATATTTCCGTGAAACACTTGCAAAAGTGGTTGCTACACGCAGGCGTTTAACTGAGCAGATGCGTTCAATGGGGTTTACAGTTGCCGACAGCTCGACAAACTTTATTTTTGCTAAGCACTCAAAGTTCGGCGCAAAGGAAATATACGATTATCTCAAATCTGTTGATATTTATGTGCGGTGGTTCAACAAGCCGCTTATAAATAATCATCTGCGCATAACAATCGGCACGGATAAAGAGATTGACGCTCTGATTTCTGCGTTTTCTGATTACATAAAAAGCAATTGATGCTTTTGTATTAAATGAAAGAGAGGAACTTTAAAATGAAAATTGAAACACAATGTCTGCATGAGGGTTATACCCCGAAGAACGGTGAACCGCGCGTTATGCCGATAGTACAAAGCACGACTTATGTTTACGACTCTACCGATGACGTTGCGGCTGTCTTTGACGACCCGACAAAGAGCCTTATTTATTCACGTTTTGAAAATCCGACAACAGACTGCGTTGAAAAGAAAATTGCCGCTCTTGAGGGCGGTGTTGCGGCTATGTGTACGTCCAGCGGTCAGGCGGCTTCGCTGCTGTCTATACTCAATATCTGTGAGGCAGGCGACAGCTTTATCGCTTCTGCGTCCATTTACGGCGGTACAATCAATCTGTTTGCCATAACACTTAAGAAAATGGGCATCGAGTGCATCTTCGTTGAGCATGACTGCACAGAAGAAGAACTTGCTGCTGCGTTCAAGCCTAATACAAAGGCTGTTTTCGGCGAAACCCTCGCAAATCCTGCTCTTACAGTGCTTGATATCGAGATGTGGGCAAGAGTGGCTCACGCTCATAAGGTGCCGCTTATCATTGACAATACTTTTGCTACTCCTATCCTTTGCAGACCGTTTGAGTGGGGCGCTGATATTGTTGTCCACTCCACATCTAAGTATATGGACGGTCACGCTGTTCAGGTGGGCGGCGTTATCGTTGACAGCGGCAAGTTTGACTGGAAGAACGGCAATTTCCCGTGCATGACAGAGCCTGATGAAAGCTATCACGGTATTGTCTACACCGAGAAATATGCTTTTGCGCCTTATATCGTAAAAGCAAGAATGCAGCTTATGAGAGATTTCGGCTGCTATCCTGCTGCTAATTCGTCTTTCCTGCTTAATCTGGGACTTGAAACTCTTGCTGTTCGTATGAAGCAGTACTGTGAGAATGCTCTGAAAGTTGCTGAATATATCAAGTCGACAGGTAAGGCTGAGTTTGTCACATATCCCGCAATGGAAGGCAGCAAGGGCTACGAGCTTGCAAAGAAGTATCTCCCCAATGGTACAAGCGGCGTAATTTCGTTCTCTGTCAAGGGCGGAAGAAGCACTGCTGTGAAGTTTATGGACAGCTTGAAGCTTGCGTCAAACGAGGTTCATGTTGCCGATATCAGAACCTGCGTTCTGCACCCGGCAAGCGCTACTCACAGACAGCTTACTGACGAGCAGCTTGTTGCTGCAGGAATTGACGGTGGTCTTATCAGACTTTCTGTCGGACTTGAAAACGTTGATGATATTATCGCTGACCTTGAGCAGGGATTCAAGGCTATCTGACAGATAATGGATATCTACGGAATTATTGACGCTGTAAGAAAAAGTCCGACGGCTTATATCGGCAGCAGGAATATAACTCTTTTCAATGCGTTTCTGACGGGGTTTTCGGCTTGCGAGAAGTTTAATCATCTTGAGGACGAAACCCGTCTTTTACCGCTTGATTTCTGGTATATGAATGAGTTTGTTGCGCATTGCTATAATGACGATTACAGCCCGAATGCCGGCTGGGCGTTTATTATTCTTCAGCATTGCGGCGGTGACGAACAAAGAGCGTTTGATAAGTTTTTCAGCTTTTACGACGAGTTTAAGGCATTGGAAGTTTCTGCCTGCCGAAAAGCTGTTCTCTCCGATGAAAACAGGGAATATCACGAAAATATCGGCGCATATAAAGTCGATGAAAACGGTATAAGGATTACTCAGCTTTACAAAGGCGCACAGCGGCTGTATGAGGTGATGTTTTCGGGCAGAATGGGCAGCGTGCTTATGCTGGAACACAGCGGAAAACGTAAAATAATAAGAGCGCCCTTCGGCGGATCGGAACAGTTTGTGTGTGATAATTTCGGCGAAAACGTTGTCTGGGAGAAATTCCCTGTGGCTGAATTGGAAATGCTTTGCAAAAAAGGAAAATCTGCGGACAGGCTGCTTTGACGCAGCCGTCCTGCGGACTTTAATTACACTGACATAATCATGAAAACAATATCAAAAATCATCAGAATTATTATTATAGCGATTGCAGCTGTATTGTTCTTCTGGGTAAATTGCAATTTTGTTACTGAAGGAACGTTTATAGGTTCGGCTGTTTTTATAGCGGTTATCGCTGCAGGCATTTTTTTTACTCCTCTTTCAAAGATTGTAACGAAGATGTGGGATTGCGTTTTTGGAAAAATCATATTGGCGGTTATGGGCGGCATTATACTGCTGCTTGTGGGAATGTGTCTGTTCTTTTCCGTGCGTATGATTCAGCGAATGGAAGTGCAGACCGAAAATACGCAGGCAGTTCTTGTGCTTGGGTGCCAGGTAAGAGGAGAAACACCGAGCGTTATGTTAAGCCGCAGACTTAATGCAGCGACGGACATTCTCAACGAATATCCGCAGGCTGTATGTATTGTAAGCGGCGGTCAGGGTGACGGAGAGAATATCTCCGAGGCTGAAGCTATGAGTCGGTATCTTGTCGGAAAGGGTATTGACGAGAAGCGGATTATAAAAGAAGATAAGTCCGTAAGTACTTATGAGAATATCAGATTTTCGGCTGATATCTTCGAAGAACTTGGGATTAAGAATAATATAGTAATAGTCACCAACGAGTTCCATCAGTATCGGGCATACAATTTTGCGAAATCTGTTGGACTGGAAACAGGTGCGCATTCGGCACACACACTGTTTGCAAATCTTGCGAACTATTGGGTAAGAGAATGGGCGGCGCTGTTTCATCAAATGGTGTTCGGAACATAACAATTAAAGGAGAAAACAATTGATTACAGTATCGGAAGTTAGCGTATCGTTCGGCGGACAGGTTCTGTTCAAGGACGTTGACCTTAAATTTACATCGGGAAACTGCTATGGCGTTATCGGAGCAAACGGAGCGGGCAAATCCACGTTTTTAAAAGTGCTTTGCGGAGAACTGGAACCTACGAAAGGCACGGTGAGCCGTCCTGCCGATATGCGTATGAGCGTTCTGAAACAGGACCATTACGCATATGACGAATATACCGTAATGGATACGGTTATTATGGGTAATCAGCGTCTTTATGACATCATGAAAGAAAGAGACGCACTGTATGCAAA
>CAZTRH010000090.1:0-6299 GCA_964616605.1 uncultured Ruminococcus sp. | reverse complement strand
GGGTTGCGGTTTTAATCAGTTTGTCGCGAATGTCCGGACGTTTGTTGTCAGGTTTCGGAATCAGAAGATGAATCGTCTGAAACGCTGCTTTCGTTGTCCGGATTTTCATCACCGACATTATCGGCATCTTGCGGCAAAGTGGGTTCTTCGCCGTCTGCTTCAGCGTTATCCGGATCGATGACAGCAGAAACATCACTGCCGCTTGTTGTATCCTCCTCAGGCTCAGGAGGAGGCGGATTAAGAGCAATTTCGGAAATAGGCTTTCCTTCAAGTTCCATAAGCCTTTGCATTACGAAATCATATCTTTTTGTAAGAAAATACACAGTGCTGTAATAGGTGTTCTCCGAGTAAAAACTATTGAAGTAGTAGGACGAGCAGAACTTATTCGGGTCATTTTCAACACTTTCTCTTATGAGAACATAATTAGCAAGGACTTTTTCCTTAAGCTCGGGAAGTTTTTCCGCAAGCTGCCTGCAATATGAAAGATATTTTGCGTAATACTCTTCAACCGCCATAAGTTTCTTTGCAAGAGGTCGGTTATTTATCTGCGAATAGCTGTTTACATCGACAGTTGGTGCTTCAATATCCGTTCTGTACGAAACAAACGGTGCGTTCATATCCCACGGCAGCATCACAAATCGTCCGTCTGCGTTATACAAATAGTAGTTATGAGCAAATAATCCGCCATAGCCGTCCCGATTATCCAGTACAGCATTCACCGCAAGAATTTTGAGAGCAGAGTCAACATCAAGCACGCTTTCGATATCGCCTTTTTCACCGAGAGGCATTGCATTAAGCACTGAAATCATATGCTTTATGTCGTCCTTTGACTCGTCTTTGCCTTTTTTCTGCGTCAGATAAGACAATGGCATATAGCCCGATAAAGTAGCGTAATTCTCGCCCTCGTAAAGATTCTTTTTATGCGAACCGAATATTCTCTCAAGATAGCTTGTATCAATCGCTTCAACTCCGACATAAAAACCACGCAGTTCATCATTTATATAAACGTTAAAAAAGGTTACATAAGACGCATCACTGCCCATAAGCCGAAACGCTTCATAACCCATATAATCTCTCATAAAGGAAAAATCATCGCCGCCGTTATTGAGTGCCAGTTCATCAAGCCCCATAAAGGTCTGATTCTTGTCGTACTTATCAAACTTGATTTTAAGCGGATACTTATGAGAATTGGGATACAGCTCCGCAGCAGTATAAAGTGTTCCATGACCGCGTGTGCGAACTCCGACATTTGTGATGCTTACACCGTCTATCGAAACATCGGCGGTGTGATATTCGCCGCTGTAAGGATTTGAACAAATCGTTTTCCAGTCCTCGTCAGCCATCGTAATGCGTATTTCATGAACGGCAGTCTGCTTCATCCAGCTGACATAAGCAGGTTCAGTGTTTTCAGGTTCAAGGGACGCATCAATGCTCGGATTATCAGATTTTTCAATATTATCCGAACTGTTGATTTGTTCCGATTGGTCGTTCGGGTAGATTACTATAACACTGCTGTCGCTCTCAGTATCGGGGAACTCAGTTTTTTCACAGGCAGCAAGCGAAATTGCAAGAATAAGTGCAGCCGATGATTTTAAAAATTTTTTCATAAATAGCGTCCTCATAGTTGTCAGAAATTTCAAGCTAAGGAAAGCAAAATAACAAGGTTTATTATAAACCCTTTTTGTGTTTATGTCAATAGTTCATGGCATTGGCAAAACCAACTTTTGAAAAAAAACACAAAAGCTCTTGACAAATAGCGTCGTCAGTGGTATAATTTAAACAAAGAATTTATTATCTGCGCCATTCGTCGCGCAATCAACGGAGGTAGTTCAATGAAAATACAGGATTTCTGTGATATGTCAAAATTTGAAGAGATAATGAACAACTGGGCTGAAAGCACAGGACTTGCTACCGTTGCAGTTGGTGCAGACGGTGAATACATAAGCGAATGCTATAACTTCACCGATTTCTGCATTGGTCTTACCCGTGGCAGCGAAGAAGGAAAACGCCGCTGCGAAAAGTGCGACAGAGAAGGAAATGGTGTATATTCATGTCACGCAGGACTTGTTGATTTTGGTATTCCGATTACTCTCAGTGACGGAACTGTTCTTGGCAGTATAATCGGCGGTCAGGTTCTGCCCGAATCACCGGACGAGGAGAAATTCCGTCATACTGCTTCAGATTTGCACATTGACCCCGACAGATACATTGACGCTCTTCACAAGGTAAACGTGCGCACTCATGAAGAAATTGAAGCTTCCGCTAATCTTCTCGGCGATGTAATCAATATGTATGTACGCTCTTGCTATGAAGAGCGCAACAATGTCGAGATAATGGATAAACTTACAACAGGGATAGCTGCGGCTGTCAAAGAAATCCGCATTGCGAACGACAGCAACAAAAAGCTTGCAAACGTAAGCATGAACCAGAAAATTCTTGGTATTAATGCGGCTATTGAAGCTGCTCACTCAGGAGCGGCAGGAAAAGGTTTTGCTATCGTTGCGGGTGATGTTCAGAATCTTGCGGGAACAATGCAGCAGGCAAGCACAGAGATTACACAGTCTTTGGCGTGCCTTACTGAGATTATCAATAAGCTCAACCAGGGAATTAACTCTCAGAATGCAATTTCTCTGACATCATCAAGTACAAAGTAAACAGCAAAGCAGCAGGCTATTTGCGTCTGCTGCTTTATTTTAATTTTTAGTTTGATTTTCATTGAAGAAAAAAATTATTAAAGCTCTTTACTTTTGGGAAAATATATGTTATAATTAACTGATTACTAAATTGGAAGGGATATTGCCTATGTCTGGCTCAATACTAATCACAGGCGGAACAGCAAGCGGAAAATCCCGTTTTGCTGTATCCTATTTCAGCGGCTGTAATAATGTTTTGTATCTGAAAACCGGACTTAATCCGGATTGGGATATTTTAAACAGAATTCAATACGACACGGAAAAACACGATGTTACATGGGACGTAATCCCCACAGCCTCTCTTACTCCATCAACTAGCGTTGGAGAACACAAATATGTAATCTTCGACAATCTGCGAACCTTTACAAAACTTGTAATGGACGAAATGATACCTGATGGAGATATAGACGAACTTATGCGGAAGTCTGTTGAACGGCGTGTTATTTCAGAGATATATGCCCTTCGGGATAAAGTAAACGAAAATCTTGGAACAATTGTAATAATAACGGTTGAGTCCGGTTTTTCATTCTCGGAAGAAAGCTCCAGAATGTCGGCATATCGTGATATTCTGGGACGTGTAAATCAACGTATAGCAAATACCTCTGACGAGGTTTATTTTTCAGCAAGCGGAATACAGTTTAAGATTAAGGAGTAAATTTATGACATTTGACGAATTCATTATGGGCGCAAGAGAACTCAAAGCATCTGATATTCACCTTACGGTCGGCGCACCCACAGTAATCCGTGTTCACGGTGAACTTCAGAAGTATCAGTCTGAGCTTACAGATCAAATAATTCATCGTACAATTCTTTCAATGCTCTCCCCTGAGCTTGAAAAGATAGTTATGGACGGCGGCGATGCTGACTTCTCGTTTGAGTTGAAAAACGGAGCCAGACAGCGTGTAAACGTATTTCACCACGAGGGAAAGCTTGCAGCTTCTATACGTCTGCTGAACACAGAAATTCCCGACCTTAAGACCTTGGGAATGCCTGATGTACTTCTAGACCTTGCAAAGAAGCACAGAGGAATGGTTCTTGTAACAGGACCCACGGGCGCAGGTAAGTCCACTTCCCTTGCGGCAATGATTCAGCATATCAATGAAACCCGTGCCTGCCATATTATAACTGTTGAAGACCCAATTGAATATAAGTATGCGCAGAGCAAAGCCACTGTTCACCAGCGTGAGATCGGACGTGATGTACCTTCATTTGAAGCAGCACTCCGCAGCGCACTCCGTGAAGATCCCGATGTAATACTTATCGGTGAAATGAGAGATTACGAAACAATTTCACTTGCTATGACAGCAGCTGAAACAGGACACCTTGTTTTCGGAACACTTCATACAAGTTCAGCCGCACAGACTATCGAACGTATAGTTGACGTCTGCCCGTCATATGTCCGTGATCAGGTACGCACTCAGCTTGCAGATATTATTCAGGGCGTAATTGCACAGCAGCTTATTCCCACATCAGACGGCAGCGGACGTGTTGCGGCAGTTGAAGTTATGATAGGAACAGACGCAGTCAAGAACATAATTCGTTCCAACAAACTTGCGCAGATGGAAACAACAATGCAGGGCGGTTCTTCGTTCGGAATGCAGACTCTCACCGAAGCACTTGCAAAGCTCTATAAAGCAGGAAAAATCTCATATCAGGCTTGTATGGAATACTGCAACAATCCACAGGATATGGAAAAGAGATTGCTTAACGGCTGATAACTTTAATATTACACATTTAGAAAAGGAACAGCTAAAACTGTTCCTTTTTAGTTTTTATTTTTACGGGGCAACTGCAAGTTGCTTGATTATCTGCTGACAATGTGCTAAAATATATACGAGGTGATAATATGCAAACAAAAGAAATCTTACTTAAACTGCGAAACGAAAACAATTTATCGCAGGAAGAGCTTGCAGAAAAAGTTTTTGTAACTCGACAGGCAGTATCACGCTGGGAAAACGGCGACACAGTGCCTAACACCGAAACTTTAAAGCTGCTTTCAAAGCTGTATGACGTGTCAATAAACACATTGCTCGGAAGCCCGCGCAAACTTATATGCCAATGCTGCGGAATGCCGCTTGACGACTCCACAATATCAAAGGAAACCGACGGTTCGTTCAATGAAGAATATTGCAAGTGGTGCTACACGGACGGCAAGTTCGTCTACATAAGTCTTGAACAGCTTGTCGATTTTCTCTGTGAACATATGTCAAACGAGAATTTCACTCCTGAGCAAGCCAGAACTTACTTTGAAGCAGAATTGCCTAAACTCAATCACTGGAAATAGTAAAAAGCCGCTGAACGCAACAGTTCAGCGGTTTTTTCATCAATATTTTGAAGGACTGATTGAATTATACATTGATACAATTTTTTTCGCATTTGAGCCGTCAAGCGTTTTATTAAAATCGCCCTTAGAGCAAAGTTGAATCAATGAATAATCAGTGTTTACCGCATAAATAGAATCTTGCCCTGCGTCATATGAGGTGTGTTTTTCAATTATTTCTGCTTTGGGGTTGATGTCATCTATAAGTAGTGTTATACCGGCAAATTCATTTTCGTCAAAAGTTGTTTTATAAATCGGAGTTCTCATAAGACTCATAAAGCGCCTCAAGATAATCATCATATTGTTTTTCGCTAAAATCATAACTGTACCAGTTTCCATAATCGTCCATAAACACGCCATTATCCAGTCGCCCCCATGCATAGTTTGTTCGACGGCGGATAAGGATTATACGCCCGTTGTTTGCGAGTTTAGAAACAGGTTTGTATTTGGCTTTCAGATATTCTGAAATCAGCGTATTAAATTGATTTTCAGTTTCGTTATCTATGATTTTATATTTTTGCAAACTTCTTCCATCAACTATAAAGCAAGTTCCAACAAAGTTTTCGACAGGCATACTGGGGTCTATTTCATCGGCACTCGGAGTAGCTGAGTATTCAGTATTGTCGAAAGTATAATAACATCTGAAGTCTCCGCCGTCTTTGGTTTTAATTGTAAGGCTGTCAAATCCCGTATAATTTTCTCCTGTGATTGTGGGCTGTGACATCTGAACTATAACTATTTCATAAAGCTGTTGGGCGGTATCACCCGTTATTTCACCTTTGTAGTACAAGGTATCCCCACTATCGGAAAATTCTCGATAAACTCCTGTAAACGTCAATTTCTCAAAATTGTAGTCGGCAAGGCTTTTCTAAGTGGAAATGTTCAGCGGCATTTCAGAGCAACCTGTCAGCAGGAATAGTGCAGAAAGAAATAGTGCAATAAGTTTCATAGCGTAGTCCTCCGTATTATTTATGTAATGCCTTTCAGTTATAATACCGAACAGTCAGCGGAAATGATGCAAAAAAACCTACATCGGATATCCGATGTAGGTTAATGAATTGTGTGACAGAATGTCGCTTAAAATCAGCCCTTCATTGCCTCTTCAACGGCAACGGCGCAAGCAACGGTAGCGCCAACCATCGGGTTGTTACCCATACCGATAAGGCCCATCATCTCAACGTGAGCAGGAACAGAAGAAGAACCTGCAAACTGAGCGTCAGAGTGCATACGACCCATTGTATCTGTCATACCATAGGAAGCAGGACCTGCAGCCATATTATCGGGGT
>CAZTRH010000089.1:0-6325 GCA_964616605.1 uncultured Ruminococcus sp. | reverse complement strand
AAAAGTTATAAATTTACAATTAAAAAAATTGAAAAAAGACTTTGTCTACAGTCTGAAATAATCACTATCGTGATTATTATATACTATTTTTTTGGATTTGTAAAGATATTTCTTGACTTTTATATAAAAAAGTTGTACAATATATGTAGTATGCTTCGGTGTGTTTTTTACGCCGAATTTATTTTAAGGAGCGTTGCGTAATGGGAAAATTCAGAGCGTCGCCGCTGTTTTCCGATCAGATGGTTCTTCAGAGAGGAAAAAACATCGTTATCTTCGGAACAGGTGAGAACGGCACTGAAATTACGGCTGCTTTGTGCGGCATTAAAGCTGACTGCGTAGTGAGGGACGGAAAATGGAAGGTCGTTTTCCCACCGATGGGTGCTTGCCGTTATATGAACCTCACGCTTGAGGACGGTGACCCCGATGATACTATCACTTTTTCAAACGTTGCAATTGGTGAGGTGTGGCTTGCGTGCGGTCAGTCGAATATGAAGTATGAGCTTGCACGTTCTGTAATGGGAAAGAAAGCTCTTGAAGCGGACAACACTCCCGATATAAGATATTATGACGTTCCTCGAAAGACAATTTATGACGAGGATTATAATTCTTCGTTTGAAAATACGGTGTGGCACGACTTTTCCGAAAAGGAAAACGCAGCTTTGTGGAGTGCTGTTGCTTATTATGCGGCGAAGGAGATTTCAAGCCGTCTTGATGTCGTTGTGGGAATTATCGGCTGTAACTGGAGCAATACTACTGTTGCAAGCTGGCTGGACAGGGCATATGCTGAAAGCTGTGCGCCTGAGTATTTCCGTGAATATGATGAGTATATGAGCGGTACAACTCCCGAAAAAGCGAATGCAGCCTATGCCGACTATCTGAAACTTAAAGCACAGTGGGATAAAAAGTGCGATGAGTACTATGAGAACGCATCTTCTCCCACTGAAAACGGCTGTATTGAGCAATGCGGACAGCGACCGCTTCAGCCGTATGCGCCGTGCAGTCCGAGAACACCATCGCTGCTTTACGAAAGCATGGTAAAACGGATAGCGCCGTATACCGTTCAGGGTGTGTTCTGGTATCAGGGCGAGAGCGATGTAATTCACCCGAATGAATATTACATTACATTTACAAATCTCATTCGCAACTGGCGTGATATCTGGCAGGACGATGATTTATATTTCATTATCGGTCAGCTGCCTGTGTACGGCGGCGACAACCCGGACGGAGAGGAACTTGCGGTTATTCGCAAGGCTCAGGTGCGCGCGTATAAGACTATAAAGCATACAGGAATAGCCGTTTTGCTGGATCAGGGAGAACGTGACGTGCTGCACCCACAGCATAAAAGCGAGGTGGGAAGGCGGTTTGCGGTTCAGGCGCTTGAAGTTGTGTATGGCGGCTGCGATGGTGCGTTTGCGCCGATGTTCAAAAACGCTGTTATCAGAGGCGATACTATTGAACTGCAATTTTCGCATTCCCGTGGGGGATTGGTCGCAAAGGGCGAAGCCAAGGGCTTTGAGGTGTGCGGAGATGACGGCGTTTTCCATGACGTCTATGCCGATATTTCGGGCGAGCGGATTTTTCTGTCTGTTGGGGAAATCTCTCACCCCTGCAAGATACGCTATATGTGGCGCAATTACGCAGAAGTTACAGTGTTCAGCCGCTTTGGGCTGCCGCTGGTGCCATTTGAATTTGATAAATTTTAAAGCGGTGTGAAGCCGCATGGGGAGGATATTATGTTAGCATTGGTTACAGGTGCAAGTTCGGGACTTGGCAGAGATATTGCACGCAGTCTTGCGCGTCATGGAGTGAACGTCATTATTACAGCACGCCGCCGAGACAGACTTTCGGAGCTGAAAAGCGAGCTTACAAAGGAGTTTGGCGTAAAAGTGCTTTGCATTACGGCGGATCTCAACGATGAGGAACAGGTGTTTAAACTTTACGATAAAGTGAAGAAGTATAATGTCGATATATTGGTGAACAATGCCGGATTTGGCGTTTTCGGCGAGTTTACGGATACAGACCTCAATCGTGAGCTTCAGATGCTTGATGTAAATGTAAGAGCTTTCCATATCTTGTTTAAGCTGTTTCTGAGAGATTTCAAAAAGCGTGATTTCGGCTTTATTCTTAATACTGCTTCTATGGCAGGCTTTATGCCGGGTCCGTGTTTTTCTTCGTATTACGCAAGCAAGGCGTATGTTGTTCGTATGACGCAGGCAGTAGCAGAGGAGCTTCGCAGGGAGAAGTCAAACGTTCACGTTTCTATGCTGTGTCCCGGTCCTGTTGATACGGAATTCAGCAGCACTGCGAGAGTGAAATTCCTTACCCCTCCCGTTTCCAGTGAAAAGCTTGCCGAGCGTGCTGTAAGAGAAATGTTCGCAGGAAAACTCATGATAAATGAAAGCGCTTTTTCAAGAGCGGTGATTTATGCGGCAAAACTTGTTCCCGACAGTCTGCTTGCTGTTTTTGCAGGTATGTTCCAGTCCAACAGAGAACGCTTTTAAAGCAGTATTTGTGCAATATTAACAAAACATCGGCGAAATTTATCGCCGATGTTTGTGTATTTAGTATCTTGTAAAACAAGATACCTTGTGCTATAATAAAAACACAAGGTTAAGGCAAAGCAAATTATGGAGGATTAACCGAGGTTCGGATTGAGGTGATAATATGAATTCGCAGATGAAGAGAGGAACACTTGAGCTTTGCGCTTTATCGGTTGTAAGCAGGGGCGATTGCTATGGATACGAACTGGTAAACAGAATTTCAAAGTGTATGGAGATTACGGACGGAACAATATATCCGCTTATGAAACGGCTCAAAGAGTCGGGAATGATCGACAGCTATATTGTGGAAAGTACCGAGGGTCCCCCTCGCAAGTATTATAAGATAACCGATAACGGCATGTTGGAGCTGAATAAGTTATCTGATGAATGGTTTGAGTTTGCTGAGAGTATAAATCAGCTTTTGAAAGGAGAGGACAGCGATGAAGGCAACGAGTAAACAGGAGTTCTTCGAACTGTTGGATTATGAACTTAAGAGATTGGGTATTGAAGATACAGAAAACATTTTTGCGGATTTTGAGGAGCATTTCGCTGACGGTGCAATGCTTGGAGTTCCCGAAAGCGTTACTGCCGATGAACTGGGCGATATCAAGGAGATAGCAAGAAGTTATCTTAATCTTGAAAGCTCTCGGCTTAACAGCATAATGGCAAGGGATATCGAACGTACTAAGATAAGCCTTACAAAGGAAGGACACAGTGTTCCTGCTGATTTGTCACTGGTTAAAGAGCAACCGCAGGATATACAGGACATTTTAAACTCCGACAATATTTGTTCGATTACACCCGAACATATCACAAGCGAGGTTTATCCTCAGTCCGTACCGACAGGTTCTCAGACGGTGAACGGCTCGCAGAACGGCATTTTTGACGGTGCAGCAAACGCACAGTATGCAGGCGGCAGCTTTGACGCAGAACAGAATACTTCTCAGCAGGCATCACAGAATGCATATCAGAATGCAGCCGGTGGCACAACCGAAAAGACTGTCGGAGCGGCTTTTTCCGAAGCAGGCAAAGCGGCTGCGGAAGCTGCGAAAGTCACTGGTCACGCAATCGCCGAAGCGTTTTCATCGGGTAAGGTGAAAACGGCTGTTACAGAAGCTGGAAAATCCGCAGCAGAAGCTGTAAAAACCGCAAGCAAAACCGCTACTGACGCTATAAACAAAGCGAAATCCGACCACGAACGCAAGCACGCAAATAATCAGGAAGCTGACGCTTCTGCAAATGACAATAACAGCGGCGTTCAGTACGGCGACAAGTTTTCCGAAGAACAAGGTCAATCGGCGCAGAATGTTAATTTAAAGAAAAACAAAAACAAAGAGCATAAGCCTTTCAGCGACTTTTCGGATTTCAAGGGAATGAAAGCCAATATTGACGGCGGCAGACTTGCGGGTGCTATTGTACTTGATGTTTTTCTGTGGTCGTGGCTGCTCCCGACAATAGCGTCCTGTGTGATTTCATTGTTCTTTTTGGGCGTTAAAATCATTGGAGGAAGTTTCGGTGACGCTTTCGCTTCGACTTATCACTGGATAAGCGGATTGTTCCTGCTCGTGGCTTTATTGTCACTGGGTGCAATAATAATTGTTTTCAGCGTATTTCTGGTAAAAAAGTTCCTGCAGCTTGTAAAGTATGTGATTATTACGCACTACAAGGCTGTGTATAATGTCTAAGTGGGGTGGTTAGTATGAAGAAACTTCTGGGATTTTTAATTCCTGTTTGCATTATCAGCTTTATCTGTTTTGGAGTATCAAGTATGTTTTTGCCGAGAAGCGGTTACTCCGTCGGCAATCCGATTTACGATGATAAAAAATATGTGTTTGAAGGCGTTGTAAATACTGATAGAAATTGGAGAATTCTTGATGAGTTTCCGACAATAAATCTTAATTCTTCGGGAGTTAAGACAATAGTTAATCAGCACGATGGAAATGATATCATTGTAAGCGCCAGCGTTCCGAGCGGAAGAAACGTTTATGTCGGCGCATATTATGACGATGATCAGCTTACTATTGAAACTTCACGGGACAACGTTTCATTTTCCGATATAGTGGATAGTTTTGGCAAGGTGCTGTGGTCGGAGGATATTTTCACTTATTCCGACGGTGTTGTTGTAACAGTTTCTTTCCCGAAGAGCATTTATGATTATGTGAATATCAAGCTTGGTTCGGGTGAACTGTACGTTGATGAGCTGTACGCAAAGAACAATGATATCAGAGTTGGTTCGGGTACTCTCCAGATGAGCAGAAGCAAGCGTTATGTGTCTGAATATCTTGCTGTTAATATTGGTTCAGGTAATGTGAAAATTAAAGAGTACCATTCAAATAACTTTAATGTTTATATTGGAAGCGGAAAATGTGAAATTTCGGGTCTTGAGGGTTACGGAACGCTGGATATGGGCAGCGGCAAGTGCAAGCTTATCACTAACGACGGTCTTTCAAGATTCAGTGGTGATATCGGCAGCGGCAATCTTGAACTTTATGTTGCCGAGGGCGGCGCACAGATAACAGCGTCTGTGGGTTCGGGTTCTGTAAACGTGAATGCTTACGGCGTTGAAGAAAAGGTAAGCAATTCCACAGACGAATGCGAACAACCTATATTATTTGGAAACGCAGAGGCTACGATTGATATTGAACTGGGTTCGGGAAAGGTAACCATTTTGCCTTGCGAACAAGCACCCGATATTCAGATCAACATTCCAAAGATGGCTGCAACAGACAAAACTGACAGCGCAGAAACGGTAGTTACAGACTCCGTTGACGTAAGTTCGGACGATTAAGCGGGCTGTACGCAGGACTTACCTGATAAAATGTGGGAGCTGCTTTGTATAAGACGGCTTACATCTTTGAATATTTCTGCTATGCTCCCACTTTTTATATACAACATAACATTTCAAAAAATTTCTGAAAGGAGAAATTATTATGGCTGAAAAAGTAACGTATACCTTTACAAACGACATTGAGGAAGTGTCTGTATGCTCTCTTGGCGCAAAGGTTGTTGTAGAAACGAAAGACGGCGAGGGAATTACGGTTGAGTACGACAATCCGGAGGATAAGCCCGAAATTCAGGCTGTTCTGTGCGGAAAGAAACTGACTGTAAAGGAAACTCCGACTCTGAAATTCTTTGCTTCAAAACCAAGTGAGAACTATCAGATTACAATGAAGCTGCCTAAGAAGCAGTTTGCGGTGCTTGAAGTCAACACTTCCAGCGGCGGCGTTGATATTTCGGATACTGCGGTTTCTGCGGAGAAGTTCAGACTGAATACCGCTTCGGGAAATATCAGTGTAAATGCGTTTTTCAATGACGTCAATGTAAAGTCTGCGTCAGGCAATGTGTCTGTTACCAATCCTACTTCTGCGGCAGCGGATATCTTCAAGGTCGGAGCGGCTTCGGGCAATATAACTGCTGATTACAAAGCGGCTAAGTATTCTATTTCTTCCGTTTCCGGAAAGACAGAATACAACAGCGCAGCAGGCGAGGGCAGCATCAGCGTTACTTCGGGTACGGTGAACGTTGGTTATTCCGAGTGGAACGGAGATCTGAAGATCAAGGCTGTCAGCGGAAATGTTAAGGTGTCACTTCCCGAAAACAGCGGTGCAAATCTCAGCTTTGATGCTGTGTCGGGCAGTGTGCGCACCGATCTTGGCGGCGAGCAGGGCAAGTTTATAAACCTTGGCAAAGGCACAAACGGCGAGTTTGGCGGCGAAAACAAGCACCTTGTCGAGATAAACCTTGTAAGCGGCTCGGTAGTTATTGCGCAGGCTGAGGGTAAGACT
>CAZTRH010000088.1:0-6435 GCA_964616605.1 uncultured Ruminococcus sp. | reverse complement strand
GTGCAGCCCTTTTTGATTGCGATAGCGCAGCCTACTGTGTAAGCCCACTTTGCGTTCTCAAAGCAGATAGGCTGAATACCTTCAGTGATTTTGTAGGGGTCAATACCCTTTGCCTTGCAGATTTCAGCACATTCCTCAATGGAGTTAATGCCGTATTCTTTAAGAACAGCGAGAATTTGCTTTTCTCTTCTGTCGTAGGATTCAAATAAAGCCATTTGTATGTACCTCCTTACTGCTTTCTGGGATCGATGAACTTAACAGCGTCAGCAACGCGGCCATACTGACCCTTTGCCTTTTCAAATGCTGTATTAGCGTCATCGCCGCCCTTGATGAAGTCCATCATCTTACCGAAGTTCACGAACTTGTAGCCGATAATCTCATTGTCTTCGTTAAGAGCAAGGTCGGTAACATATCCGTCTGTCATTTCAAGGTAACGAGGGCCCTTTGCGAGTGTACCATACATAGTACCAACCTGTGAACGCAGACCCTTACCAAGATCCTCAAGTCCTGCACCGATTGTAAGACCGTCCTCAGAGAAAGCGGACTGCGAACGTCCGTATACTATCTGAAGGAACAGCTCACGCATTGCGGTGTTGATAGCGTCACATACAAGGTCGGTGTTAAGAGCCTCAAGAATGGTTCTTCCGGGAAGAATTTCAGAAGCCATAGCTGCAGAGTGTGTCATACCAGAACAACCGATCGTTTCAACGAGAGCCTCCTGAATAACGCCCTCCTTGATGTTGAGTGACAGCTTGCAAGTACCCTGCTGAGGAGCACACCAGCCGATACCGTGAGTAAAGCCCGAAATGTCTTTGATTTCCTTTGCCTTGACCCACTTTGCTTCTTCAGGAATGGGAGCACAGCCGTGAGCCACGCCCTGTGCAACGGGGCACATTGCGTTAACTTCGTGAGAATAAGTCATACTTTTATCTCCTTTTTAGATATTTAGCAGCAGATTTTGGACAATTCGCCCAATCTGACAACCATATACATACATTATACAACATTCCGACATATTTTTCAAGGGGAATTGTGAAATTTCTGTTATTTTTCTGTTGTTGGTATGTGATATCAGTCAAAGCATAGCAGACAGTGTTTAAAACACAGTCTTTGCGTCTTATCTGACAACAGTACCCTGATAGTAGAATTCAAGAATTTGCTTATAATCCCACCCCCAGTATTTAGCAAGGTTGTTTGCGCCATTCTGGCTCATGCCAACTCCGTGACCATAACCGTAAGTTGTTATGGTAAACTCCTCTGTTTCAATATTATAGCTTATATCAAAAGCCGAAGAGCGTATATCAAGACTCATAATCCGCTCACGGAAAACTCGTCCTGTGATATCCACTGTCTTTCCCGATGAATTTACATAAGAGCTGTAGCCGCCTATTTTCATATCTCCGACATATTTTCCCTCAACGTAATCCACTATCTCAAACCAGTCGGCAGGATTGCCGCTTAAGGAAATTCCCGTAGTGTTATACACACGGCTTTTGATATCAACAGCGTTAAATATCTTTGTTCGGCCATAGTTTGGGTCGTATTCGGCGTCAAGTTCGCAATAAACACATTGCAGATACGGCAGCGGATTACTCCAGACTACTCCGCTTGATGCGGTATACCCTGCTGAAGAAGCGGAATAAACTGCTTGAATTATATCACCGTTATAATAAACCGCCTGTCCTATAACCGATGCAGTAAGTACCTTTACCGAATCCGAAACCGAGTCAGCAAGCCGAACGCTTGGATTATTATTATGTAAGTTGTTATATTTAACATGAGTATACGCTGCCACAGCCTGTGCCTTTATCGCTTCGGGCGCAAATGTTCCGCCGATTTCGTTCTGCACAATCCTCGAAATTATATCTATTGCTTTTCCCGATACCACTTCTCCACCGTTATTCACTGTAAGGATTTCATTTTCGGCAGGATTAGAAGTTGTTGTTTCATTCGGCTGAACAGGAGTAGAAGAACTGCTCGAACTGCTAGAGCTGCTCGAACTGCTTGAACTACTCGAACTGCTAGAGCTGCTCGAGCTGCTCGAACTGCTCGAACTGCTCGAACTGCTCGAACTGCTCGAACTGCTCGAACTGCTTGAACTGCTTGAACTGCTCGAACTGCTTGAACTGCTTGAACTGCTCGAACTGCTTGAGCTGCTTGAACTGCTTGAACTGCTTGAACTGCTAGAGATGCTCGAACTGCTCGAACTGCTCGAACTGTTTGATGATGAAGAGCTTGCAACACCATCTATTATATCCTGAAGCTCATCATCAGGTTGGTACGACGTGCTGTATGGGCGCTGTGCGAGCGGCGTTGTTCCAAAAGAGATCGTATAGAAGTTCTCCGGAAGCCTGCTTTCCGAATCAATATCATCGTCAGACGGAATAAGGAAATCAGTTGTTCCCATACCATTTGCGCCTTCAACTGAATTATCCGCGCCATCTGAAGGCACTATTGCAGCGCCTTTGTTCTCTGCGCTTCCAACTTCGCCGGACACCGTGCAAGTAAACAGATAAGTATTCACAATGCTTAGTGCTACGGCAATTTTTAAAAGAGATATCTTTTTCATTTTACTCCTTAAAACAATAGAATGCTTTTATCAATCGCCCTGTTTTTTCGGTTCATATCCTTTGATAAGCGAGCTGTCCCATTTTCTGCCGCCCCATTTTCCGCCATAAACAGTGTAATACAAATCGTAGAAAAGCGGATCTGGATTTGCATAAGCCTTTTCAACATCAACGGTTTCACTCTCTCCGTCACGGACCTTGCGCGCGAAAATAACCCATCGCGTATCCGCAGAATTGTTAAAACCGAAAATGCAGGTTGACAGCGTTACAAGTTCGTCGCCATATTGCAAATCAACATCAGGACTATAAAAAGTCGAGCGATCCAGAATTTTTCCGCAATAGTCCTCAAATTCAGCCTTAGAAGCGAAATTGTGAACCAAATGATAGTTAAACAGCTCGCCTGCGGACTCCTCGCAGTTAGTCACCATTCCCGCAA
Organism: uncultured Ruminococcus sp.; assembly: GCA_964616605.1. GTDB lineage: Bacteria > Bacillota > Clostridia > Oscillospirales > Ruminococcaceae > CAG-115. Next base: position 3,432 of record CAZTRH010000088.1, on the reverse strand, counting down.
AAATTTTGTAAGTCGAAGTATCATACAAAGTACTGAGCGTAACGGTAGGATACTCTTTATAATAGGAGAGGTCTGTATATTCGCCGTATTTATAATTACAATATTTCAAAATCGGACTGAACATCGTGTAATTTATAAGATTATGCCCATAAAGAACGATATTTGCGGGCTGACTTTCAGCAGTTATAGGAGTATGAAAATCTGCGAAAATTGTGCCTGATTTAGTATAATTCTTTTCAAAGCTGTGAGTGAGGTAATACGAATTATCATCGCCCTGAACAATCGGATAATCCACAATAGCCTTGCCATCGCTGTTTGCTATTGTAATCCAGCCTACGGTATCCTCGTTTATTTCAAGAAGCGGAAGAAATTTTTCCTGTACTTCGGGGTAAGTCTTTTCCAATTCCTCACGCTTGTTTGTGTCAATAGTGACACTTGAATTGTGATAAAGATCCGACAGGCTTTCGGTAACTTTAGTATCTCTCTCGGAGCTTATAACCGAATTAAGAATAAGGATAACCATAACAACAAGCACGATAATTGATACAAGGAAAATAACTTTTCTTATCATCTCGCCTATACTATCGTCCTTCTGCGGCAAAAGTCCGTTTACTATTCCTTTAAAACCGCCGTCTTTTCTTTTCGTATCTGACATAATCCAAGTCCTTTCATTAAAGGCAATCTTAATCAAACCTCTTCAGATGAAATCAGCCTGTATAGCTCAAAAGATATTTCTTATCCCACACGCTTCCTGCCCATGAGCTTCCCAGAATACTGTAATAGTATTCAAAAAGTTTAGGCTGATAGTTTCTGTAAGCCTTTGACGTATCAACATATTCACTCTCGCCCGGTCTGACTTTTCTTGCAACAACTACCCAACGTGTATCTATCTTCCTTCCCAGAGGCCATACGCAAGTAGACAGTGTAAGCAGTTCGTCACCATAAGTCACATCAACGTCCGTAAAGAACCAGCTTCTATCCATTACATCTATAATAAATCTGTTGAAATCATCAGCGGTTGCAAATCTCGTTTTATTAAGATACTGGAAAACTTCGCCGTATTCTTCCTGAGTATTGCACAGCATACCCGCAAATATTTTATACGTCTGGCTTCCGCCATCGGGAGTAGCCATCATAATAGTAGGGTGAACCTTATAAAACGCAATAGGTTCGCTGCTTGCGTCATTCGGCAAATAGTGCGTTACATATGAGAAAAACTCACCATTGAGCATATTATGCCCGAACAAAATAGTGTTATCGTCGTTTCCGTCCCATGTATTAAGATAGGACGAGAAAATCGTTCCCGAAGGTGACTCTTTATTGTAAAAATCATGAGTAAGATAATAGCTGTTATCTTCGCCTTTAACAACAACGTTATTGACAGTAGTACCTGTAATCTTAATCCACGCCTTTGTATCGGGGTTTTTCTGGATAAGATTATCAAAGTTTATGTTAAGCGGAGTATTTACAACAGGTGTAACATCAATTATTTCGGGTTCTTCATTGCTGTCAGTGCCTGAAGATTCGGGGGCAGTTGTCGAAAACTGATAGAAATTATCCTGAATATAATTCGGCTGACTGTAACTTGTGCTTGATGACGACTCGCCTGCAAGGCTTGCAATCTCGCTGTTTACGCCGTGAGCGTCATTGATTGTTATAAGCTGCCAGCCAAGGAAAGCCAGTGTTCCTATAAGAACCGCAACCATCACAATAAGAAACACTTTGCGGACTTTCTCTTTTCCCGAATCGTATGACTGAGGTAAAATGCCTTCAACGAACTTTGAAAAACCGCTTTTCGGCTTTCTGCCGCTTATCTTGTTTGATTTCTTTGCTTTTCCTGTCGGAATATCGTAATCGTCAATTTGCATTTCCTCATACAAAGTGCGCTCTTTTCTTGGAGGACGCTCGTCCTGCGGTAATTCAAATTTATCAAAAGCAATTGTTCTGTCCGAGGCTTTTCGCTTCTTATTCTTTTCTTCATCGTAAAGTGACATTATATTTTCCTCCTGAATTTCGCTATTTATTTTCTATCTTATATGCAAGAATTTCCAGCGCCTTACAGCAAGCAGCCATTCGTATTTCCTCACGGGTTCCTCTGAAAAGAAATCGACTGACATCAACCTCTTCCGCACTGACTACGCCCACAAAAACCTCGCCGACAGGGTGTTCGCAGCTGCCTCCTCCGGGACCCGCAACACCGCTTGTCGAAACAGCGAAATCTGCACCGGACAACCGCAGCGCACCCAATGCCATTTCTTCAGCACACTGCACGCTGTATTCAGAATCCCGTTCCAGAGTATCACGACTCACTCCCAGAATTTCACGCTTTATTCTGTTGGAATAGGAGCAAATTCCAAGTTCAATCACAGCCGAACTTCCCGGCACCCCTGTTATCGCTGCCGAAATCATTCCATCACAATAAGAAACACTTTGCGGACTTTCTCTTTTCCCGAATCGTATGACTGAGGTAAAATGCCTTCAACGAACTTTGAAAAACCGCTTTTCGGCTTTCTGCCGCTTATCTTGTTTGATTTCTTTGCTTTTCCTGTCGGAATATCGTAATCGTCAATTTGCATTTCCTCATACAAAGTGCGCTCTTTTCTTGGAGGACGCTCGTCCTGCGGTAATTCAAATTTATCAAAAGCAATTGTTCTGTCCGAGGCTTTTCGCTTCTTATTCTTTTCTTCATCGTAAAGTGACATTATATTTTCCTCCTGAATTTCGCTATTTATTTTCTATCTTATATGCAAGAATTTCCAGCGCCTTACAGCAAGCAGCCATTCGTATTTCCTCACGGGTTCCTCTGAAAAGAAATCGACTGACATCAACCTCTTCCGCACTGACTACGCCCACAAAAACCTCGCCGACAGGGTGTTCGCAGCTGCCTCCTCCGGGACCCGCAACACCGCTTGTCGAAACAGCGAAATCTGCACCGGACAACCGCAGCGCACCCAATGCCATTTCTTCAGCACACTGCACGCTGTATTCAGAATCCCGTTCCAGAGTATCACGACTCACTCCCAGAATTTCACGCTTTATTCTGTTGGAATAGGAGCAAATTCCAAGTTCAATCACAGCCGAACTTCCCGGCACCCCTGTTATCGCTGCCGAAATCATTCCTCCTGTGCAGCTTTCCGCTGTTGCTATGCAAAGATGTTTTTTTGTGCATTCCATCACAATTTGTTTTGCCAAATGGTTAATTTCTGCGGAAATATCAAGATTTTCCATCAATCCAGAAACACCTTCTGCTCTCCGTATCTGAAACGCTTGACTTCCGTATTATCAACCGCCCATTTTATTATCTCGCTGAAATCGAAACTGCTTTCCGCTTCAATAACATCAGACAGTTTTGGTCTTGTGCAAGGGTGCTTAGGGCTGAACACCGTGCAGCAATCCTCATAAGGCAGTATTGACGTTTCAAAAGTGTTGATT
>CAZTRH010000087.1:0-6991 GCA_964616605.1 uncultured Ruminococcus sp. | reverse complement strand
AGTATAAGACTTTTTCTTTCATTTGTCAAGACCCTTTTGTAATCCTTTTTAGAAAGCGCCATTTGTCGTTTTTCACAAAATTTTTGTCCCTTTCAGACGAGCATTGCAAAACTGTTTGTTTTCGCTTTGTGTAGAATTACAAGAAAAGAGAGCCTTTTTTCAGAAATCGGCTCTGTTATCGCAGATGTGGAGTAAAAAAATCCGTAAAAAAATATTTTCAAAACCCCTTGACAGAAACTGTACTATGTGCTATAATACAATTGTACTATTCGAGATAGTACAGTTAAAACAGTTTTGACTATCTACTCTCCGCTCTGTTACAAGCGGACGGAGAAATATTTCAAAGGAGGAATAACCATGTTCACAATGCGTCTGCACGGTGGTGCGCCGATTTACGAACAGCTAGGCAACCGTATCTGCGAGCTTATCATAAGCGGCGAAATGGCAGAAGGCGAAAAGCTTCCTGCCGTCCGTGAAATAGCCACCCAGCTTTCCATAAATCCCAACACCGTGCAAAAAACCTATGCCGAACTTGAGCGAATGGGGCTTATATATTCGCTCCCTGCAAAGGGCAGTTATGTAGCGGAACGCAGCCGCTACATAAAGGCTGTGACAGAACGCGCCGCCAGCGACTTTACACAGGCGGTAGCAAGCGCTTTAACGCACGGTCTTTCCGAGCAAGAACTGCTCGATATCATCAGCAAAACGGCAAAGGAGGTAAGCGGAAAATGAAGAAAAGCTTTTTCAAGGAATATTACCTCTATAAGCTGCGGAATTTGCGTGGCTTTTTCATTGCAAGCTGCGTTTTAAATCTTCTGAACCTGCCGCTGTTCGTTATATCCATAATTCTTACAAGCACAAATGTTATAAATATGAGCGGCAGTTCGGATTTGAGCAATATTTACAATTACTACGGGGCGTTTACGTTTTTGTATATGATGCTGAGCGTTCTGCCCGGGCTGCTTTTTCTGGGATTTATTATTCCTCCCGTTTCAAAAAAGCATAATTTCCGCAGAGAGTGCGCCGATACTATCGGCACGCTGCCGCTGACGCACACACAGCGTTATTTCGGCGATGTGCTGGCGGAGCTTACAGTGTATGTCCTGCCGCTTGTCGTATGCTCTGTGTTTTCGATAATCCTCTCTCTTGTTTCAGAAATTAACCTGTTTGACAACAGTTCGGCATACAATCTTTTAGAAATGTCAGCGGCATATCTGTTTGCCTGCGTTGGAATAATCGCCTTTTCGGAGATGATTTCACAGCTTTGCGGAAAATGCTCTGCCGCTGTAATCTATTCGTTTTGTCTTGGCATATTATTCCCGTTTGCTATTTTCAAATTCGGCAGTATCATCGAAAAAGCCGCAACAGGTCTTGAAAACTTGACTGCCGCTGCTGCAATGTGCAGCGCAATACCGCCGTTCGGAACAGTAATAGCAAAATACTTTTTCATATTCACGGGAGAGGTCGATTTATTGGATTTCAGTCAAGACGCTTTTTCCGTAATCGTGTTTATCGTTTTTACCATACTCTTCTTTGCGGTCGGATATTTCGCAGGCAAATCACGCAAATCTGAATTTATCGGTCAGAAAGCCTTTATGCACAAAGCCACAGGCTATGTGATATCCTCGTTTTTTGCGGCTGCGTTCGTATGCCTTGCATTCCCGAATAAAGAGGATAAATCGTTTGCGGACAACGGTTCGCCCGTGCCGTATATTATAGCGGCTGCGATTGGTGCGATAGTGGTGTTCTTTATTTTTGAGTTCATTCACAAGGGACGCAGCATAAAAATCAGAAGTTCGCTTATTTGCTGCGTTGCTGTTACCGCTGTCAGCATGGGACTGTGCCTTACGGCGCAGGCAACACACGGCTTCGGCGCAGAGGATTATGTTCCGGACGCACGTTCCGTCAGCGAAATAGAAGTCCGCACCAATATGTTTGTGACCTCTGCGAATTATACCTACACGGATAAAACGGCGGTTTCGGTGCTTACGGGTGAACACAGAAAGCTGCTCGAAAACAAGAATGCACTGACGAACGACTACGGCTATAACCTTGAAATAACCTACAAGCTGAAAAGCGGTGCGAAGATAGTTCGCAGTTATCACAGCAAGTACGAAAGCGTTTTTGAGGATTACAGCAGCACTATGTTGTCAATTCCGACCGACAACAGCAACTTGCTTACCGTGCTGACGGACGATACTGTAAAAATCTCGCACGTTGAGTTTGAGTTAAACCATAATTCAAAAGATATTGAAGATTATTCCGACTACGAAATCCACACCGTAAAACCCGACAGAACGGACGAGTTAAGGTCGCTGCTTTACAGCGATATTATGAGCAACATCGGATTATACAAAGCTGAAAGCTTTGCGCAAATCACAATCACAGCCGAGCTTGCCAACGGCACAAATACAACGCAGTATTATGACATCACCACCGATTACACAAACACCACCGCTTTCCTCAGAAATCCCGACAACGTAACCTCTGCGCCGCAGTCAGCCTGCACTGTCGATGATTATTTTGAAGTAACCGTGTCATACGGCGACAGCTATATTACGGCTGTATTCCAACCGAAGTACGAAACAGACAGGCGTATTCCCGAAGAACTGCTTTCGCTTTTCACAACGAAAAACGAAGCGGAGGAACTGTCCGAACTTTTTGAAATCCGCAGCACAGGCGGTATGCTTTACATCAGAAAAACCGATGAGGCTAAGGCTATGAAGCTGTTCTTCAGCGCACTTGAAGAAACTTACTCTTAAACCGACAAGGAGTGTTATATTATGATTGAAATTAAAAATCTTACGAAGAAATTTGACGGCTTTGCGGCAATTGACGGACTTTCGATGAAGATACCCACAGGTTCGGCTTACGGACTGCTCGGCTGCAACGGCGCAGGCAAGTCAACGCTTCTGCGGCTGATAACGGGCATTTACAAATCCGACAGCGGCGATATTCTCGTAGACGGCAAACCCGTTTACGACAACGTTTCCGTAAAGCAGCGAATGCTGTTTGTAAGCGATGAAACTTCGCAGTTTTCGGGAATGACCCTCGAACAGATAAAGCGGTTCTACAAGACGTTTTACCCGAACTTCTCAGAAGAACTTTTCAAGGAGCTTCACGCAATGACGGACCTTCCTCTGAAAAAGAAAACCACCGCTTTTTCCAAAGGAATGAAGCGACAGGCGGTTGTAATCTGCGCCATTGCCGCACGTCCCGACTATCTTTTCCTTGACGAGGCGTTTGACGGACTTGACCCGTCAATGCGCATAACCGTCAAGAAGATGATGATAAACGCTATGACCGACAGCAATATGACGGTTGTAATCTCCTCGCACAATCTCCACGAAATTGAGGAATTTTGCGACACCGCAGGACTTATGCACGGCGGTAAGATGGTATTCAACAAGGATTTGTCGGAACTTAAGGGCGAAATCCACAAGGTGCAGGCGTGCTTTGACCGTGAGGTTACAAAAGAGGATTTCAAGGATATTGATATACTTTCTGTCAAGCACGCTATGGGACTTACATTCATCATAGCAAAGGGCAGCGCAGACCGGACGCTTGCCGCCGTGAAAGCACGCAACCCCTCTTTCTGCGAGCTTGTTCCTCTCTCACTCGAAGAAATATTTATTCACGAAACGGAGGCGTTGGGATATGGCAACATCAACATCGACATCTGAAAGCGCAAAAAAGAGCTTTTTCAAGGATTATCTGCGCTATAATCTCAACCGCAGCGCAAAGCTTATTCTTATTGGCATTGTTCTTTTGCTTGCTGCGATAATCGGATTTACGGCGGCATTGGCGTCAGGTGCAGATGCAGCAGACAGCAAGCTTTATTCAGATAATGCTGTGTATGCGAAAATGCTGAGTGCGTTTGCGCTTGAAGCATTTCTGATACTGAGCTTCAAGAGCGCAGTTGTGGCGTTCAGAAGCTGCACCAAAAAGAACGCCGCCGACACGCTGTTGTCGCTGCCGCTGACGCATTTCCAGCGGTTCTGGGGCGATTTTCTGACAGGGTGTGCGCCTGTTGCGTGCGTTGTACCGATAGGTCTGATTGGCGTTATAATCGGCGCTGTAATGCCGTATGACGGTGCTGTCGGGTTTGCGGCAAGGTATTCTGTGACAGTTTTCTTTGCAGCGGCGTTTGTATACTGCATTGCCGTGCTTTCGGTTGTGCTGAGCGGAAAAACTGGCAAAAGCATTGTGACGGGCATTATGCTCCTGATTGACGTTATGGCACTTATTCCGCTTTGGGGCATATTCTTCTCGTACTGCGTGATTGGCATTGCCGATATCTATAACATTTCTTCGGTGTTCCTCTATGCTCTGCCGTCACCGCTGCTGTTTTTAAATTACATTGATGTATTCTTCGGAGGATATCGTCCGAAAAGTTTCAGCGAAGTGCTTGAAAACACATTCGCTGTTGAAAGTCCGCTTGTAATACTGCTTTATATCGCAGAAATTTCCGCTGTTATTGCATTGTGCTATTTCCTTTCAAAGCACCGCAAGGCGGAAAACACAGGCTATGGCTTTGCAATCAGAAAAGCTTTCCCGACAGTGAACGTCCTTACCGCAATAACGGCGGCGGGACTGGGCTTGGTAATCACACGCTGCTATTCAAAGAGCGGTATTGTTCTTGCGATAGCAGGCGCTGCAGCGTTCGCAGCGGCGGCTATTATCGGAGAAGTCGCAATGCGGCAGTGGGCGAATTTCAAAAAGCGCAGTATCGTGTATCTTGCGGCAATGGCGGCAACAGGCGTTGTGGCTTTCACCGCTGACGCAACGTATGGCTTCGGAAGAACGTTTTACGTTCCCTCAGAAAACAAGGTTGAAGAAATCATCATAAACAATGCGTCTGACAATATAACGCTTTCGTTTACATCAGAGGAGAATATTTCACAGCTGTGTGACGCTCACAAAAAGCTGATTACGCAGAATGTCGGAAAGCTTGAGAAGTACACTCCCAATTACGTTCAGTTCGAAGAACTGAAAATCACATATGTGCTGAAGAACGGCAGCGAGTTCAGAAGAATTTACTCCCCGAATGCTTCTATGCTCGACAATAAAGAGTTTGCGGAGTACTATAAGACGGTGCGGCTGCTGAAACTATTGCCGACCGCCGCAGACAGTTTCGCAGAAAAGTATGCAAACGAAGCGAGAGTTTTAAATCCGCCTTACGCAAAAGTTTCCGTTGACGGGATAAAGGGCGATATCATGCTTTCAAATGCGCAGTACAAAGAGTTTGCCGGGATATTCGCCGATGACGTCAAAGCGCATTTCAACACCGATGAACTGCCCATCGGAAAAGTCTATATCTACGCAAGCGATAAATATTCAGAATATACTGTGGACTATACCGCAGATGAGGAAATAACCGATTATTATTCCGTTTATGTATCAGAGCAGTTTGAGATACTGGCAAGCTATGCCGACACAATAGCGTATCTTCACGGCTGTACCGAGCAGATAAATGCAAACGCTGAGCATTATGAGTATATGGTTATTGTCAACGACCCGAGATATGCAAATTTCTCAGGCAGAATTGAAATAACAACTGACGACCTTGACCTTGCACCCGTAAAAGAGCTTTTAACGCTGATTAAGTCCTGCAATCCCTACGACTACGAAACGGCATACTCATCAGAAGTGCTGAACGGTATGAGGGTTACTGCGAACTACTTTAATATTTATTATATCCCGACTGACAATATCCCAAGAGCCGCAGAACTTACTGCTGAAATTATGAAGCTAAAAATACAGAATAATTCATAACTTAGGCAAGATGTCCCCAAGCCTGCGAACCGAACTTAGTAGTGCCGAACTCGTTCGGTACGGCCACGTTAAATGACGGGGCAAGCCCCTTATTGAACAAATCCCCCGTGTTCCGAATGAAATACGGGGGATTTGTTACAGCCGCTCTGACCTCCCAAAATAAGTCGTTGACAAACATCGAAAAGCGTGCTATAATACAATTAAGAGCTTGTCCGGAAGAATTTATCACCACACAGCAAGCTCAGAGGGAGAATAGCGTGGACAAGAACACAACTATTGCAGACGCCATTGACGCAACCGATAAAAAAGCGCAGTATGACGCTTGCTGTAAACATCTGCTTTCCTTTAAGCAGATACTGGGTTACATAATGTGCAGCGTTGTTGATGAGTTTTCCGGAATGAAGTGGCAGGACGCAATGCAGTATATCGAGGGCGAACCTATTATCGGAGATGGCTGTGTTGACGCAAATATGCCCGAACAAATCCATGGTGAGTCTACCGAAGACAGCACGATTACTGACGGCGAGCGGAAATTTGATATTCTGTTCAGAGCGTTGCTGCCGAAGTCAGAGGATAAAATTGAACTTATTATCAACATAGAGGTTCAGAACAATTCAAATCCCGGTTATTCACTGTTGAAGCGGGGAATATACTATTGTGCAAGGCTGATTTCACGACAGCTTGGCAGGGATTTTACGAAATCTGATTACGACAGCATAAAGAAGGTTTACTCAATATGGATATGCACAAATTCGCAGGCAGATTTTGCAAACACGGTAACATCATACAATTTTCATCGCAGTGTAAAGCACGGAAAGCCTGCAAAGACAGCTGAAGAGCAGAAGAAAGAGTTTGATTTGATGTCGCTGAATATGATTTGCATAGGTGACGCCGAAAGCGAGGAGTATTCGGGGATAATCGAATTTCTTGGAACATTGCTGTCTAATACGCTGCCGAAAGAAGCCAGAAAAACAACACTGAACGATAAGTTTGAGATGGCAATGACCGAAAAGATAGACGAGGAGGTTGAGAATATGTGTAATCTGAGTTATGTTATAGAAAAGCGCGGAATAGAACTTGGAACAGAACGTGGAATTAAACTTGGAATGAAGCAAGGTCTTGAGCAAGGTCTTGAGCAAGGTCTTGAGCAAGGTCTTGAGTGAGGTCTTGAGCAAGGCACGATGCAAGCTAAGCGTGAAATGATTTTAGGTTTGAA
>CAZTRH010000086.1:0-7074 GCA_964616605.1 uncultured Ruminococcus sp. | reverse complement strand
CAGCACTACTAAGTTCGGTTCGCAGGCTTGGGGACATCTTGCCTAAGTTATATTTCTGAAACGCTTTGTTTTGCGTATTCCCGCAAGCACAAACAACCCTCCTCTGTTTCATACGGCAAAGAACATCTGATTATTTCGGGATTAAGCATAACCTCAATTTTACCGTTGTCATTAAAAACAATTATTCTTTTTAAAACTCCAATCATATTCGCCGCCATACCCACACTCTCTTCCGTGTGAGCAGCAAGCGTTTCACGCAAATCAACAACAGTCTGCAAATCCTCTTCCGTTGCAGACTGCGACTTTATCTGAAGAAAAAATGCGTCGTGAACTATTTCTTTTATCATATGGCTATTGCAAATTCCTTTCGTCTGAATCGGGAATAATCTCCCAATAATATTTTCGGCTGCATTCGGGAAAATCTTTCATCACGCCGTGTTCGGGGTCGTAAAATATACCGTTTGCATACAGCGACCAGTGCCAGCAGCGTGGAGTTTCAAGGCTGAGCAGCGCAAGCGTCGGCAAGTTTTCCCTGCACGCTGCCTGCATACGCTGTGCCGAACACTCAAAACCGTGTTCCGACAAGAACTTCTTCATCTGGCGAAGATCAGTTTCTCGTTCATTGTTAAGAATGCTGCATACATAATCCGTTGTCGTACCGCATATCATCGCAAGAACAGCCTGTCCGCACTGCAAATCCGTAGGCTCGTGAATGTAAATAATTTCCACTATTTCACCGCTTTCCTTAATCTATAACGCAATTATAACATTTTTCATCAGTTGTGTCAATATAAGTATTGTGAATTTTTACTATTGACAACCCTTTGCAAAAGTGCTAAAATATCCTTTGGTCTGAAAAACAATAACCAAGGGGGAGTATTTATGGTCAAAGATATGACTAAAGGTGCGGTTGCACCGATTTTGATTAAATATTCGCTGCCGCTTCTGGTAAGTGTAATATTTCAACAGCTTTACAACATAGCCGACAGCGTAATCGCAGGACAGTTCATAAACAAGGACGCTCTTGCAGCGATAGGCGCCTCCTATCCTATCACAATGATATTTCTTGCAATAGGCACAGGCATGAACATCGGCTGCTCTGTTGTAATATCAACTCTTTTTGGTGCAAAGGACTATAAAGGAATGAAATCGGCGGTTTTCACGTCCATGTTTTCAACTCTTGTACTCGCCGTAGTGCTGACGATAGTCGGACTATTCACAAGCCGCTTGTTTCTTGAACTGCTTAAAACAGACGCCGCAGTTTTGAGTGACGCACAGGGATACCTTGATATTTACATATTAGGACTTGTTTTTCTCTTCATGTACAACATCTGTACGGGAATATTCTCCGCACTTGGCGACAGCAACACACCGCTTTATTTTCTGATAGGCTCATCGCTTGGAAATGTCGGACTTGATATGCTGTTCGTTGCAGTATTCAAAATGGGAATACCCGGCACAGCGTGGGCAACGTTCATTTGTCAGGGAATTTGTTCAATCCTTGCATTCATTGTGCTGTTGCGGAAGATTGCCAAAATCAAGAGCGACAAAGCGCCGCTGTTTGAATGGCGTATGCTGAAGAAGATTTCTGCGTTATCAGTGCCAAGTATCCTGCAGCAAAGTTTCGTATCAGTCGGACAGCTTTTTGTGCAGGGTCTTGTAAACAGCTGCGGACTGGACGTTATGGCAGGCTATTCCTCCGCTATAAAACTAAACACGTTTGCGGTGACATCATTCTCGACTGTCGGAAATTCAATTTCCAGTTTCACAGCACAAAATGTCGGAGCAAAGGAGTACACACGCATAAAGAAAGGCTTTAAAACAGGACTTCTCTTCTCTCTTGGTATCGCAGTAATATTTGCTCTGGCTTATGTCATATTCTCCGAAAACCTCATTTATATCTTCATGGACATCGAGGACGCAAACAATGCAGCGGCAGCCCAAGCAGGTATGAACTTTTTGAGAATAGTATCGCCGTTCTTCCTCAGCGTATGTGTAAAGCTTTCAGCAGACGGAGTACTCAGAGGCGCAGGCAGAGTTCGTGATTTTTTGATTACAACATTCAGCGACTTGATTTTGCGTGTAGTGTTTGCGTTTATCTTAAAGCCGAAATTCGGAGCAACGGGAATATGGCTGTCATGGCCGATAGGCTGGACTATCGCAATGGTTATTTCACTTGTGTTGTACATAGTTTTCTCAAAACAAGAACTCAGCGCTAAGCAGCAAACGAACGAATAAAAAGCAGCGGTCAGATTTTAAGCTGACCGCTGCTTCTTATTTAAGATATTCACAAAGTCTGCTTTTCAACAGTTCATACCGCAGCCGCTTTTCTTCCTTCTGAAAATGCACTTTGCGAAACTGTTCGGGATTGTTTTCATAATCCAGTTTTTCATCGCCGAACTGTTCGCTTGTAAGGTCGAACTTGCAATCACCCACCACGTTATAACAGTGAAAATTCCTGCCGCCTTCTCTTGGAATGCCATACACCTTGCCGCCGAAAATATCCTGCACCAGAAACGCAGTTATCGAACATTGCCCAAGCGTTGGGTTATCGGGTAACCACCTGTCACGCATACGAGGTGCGCAGGTATCCGCACACCACAGTCTGAGCAAAATCGAATACAATTCTCTCGGAGATGAAATCTTCTCATAATCCGAATTTATTGGCTTTGCAAAAGCGTTTTCCGCACCATAAAATCCATATTCCATAACCGCACCTCTTAGCCGCGATACTTTGAGTCAATTCCGAAATATTCTTCAAGGGACAGTCCGCTCTCGGTAACTTCCTTAGCAAACTCAACATCTCCAAGATACCGGATATGCCATGGCTCGTAAGAATAGCCCGTATAACTTTCCTTTCCCTTTGGATATCGGATAATAAATCCGTATTCCCAGCAATGCTCAGCCAGCCATTTCCCCTCTGCGGTATTCTCAAAGCTCTCCTCAAGCGAATTTACATCAATCGCCATTCCGAGCTGATGCTCTGAAAAGCCGGGGCGTGCCGAAATACGGTCTGCTTCTTTTGTTCCGTATGTATTGCACCAACCGAGGTAAGTTTTCTGCTGCTTTTCGTAAGAACGATAACCCGAAATCAAATATATATTCAGTCCGTCAGCCGCAGCACCCTGAATCAGTTTATTGAACGCTGCTTTAGTTTCGGCTGTAAGTCCGCCGGGAGCATAGTCAGACGGCAGCGAATAAGTCTTGTTGACGAGCGGAACATTGTTTACCATCGGGATAAAATCAACCTCATCTGTACTGTTTACAACGTGTACAAGCAGCTTTGCGCTAAGATTGTTGGCTTTATCTCTTACGAAAAGAGTAACTTCGCCCTTTGCCGACGCAGTAAAAACGCCGTTTTGTGTAATTGCGCCGCTGCTGCCGACGCATTCCCATTCAATCTCAGGAAAATTTGCCGCTTTCTCAACAGTCTGATACGAATAATTGTAACTTTCGCCAACGTAAACCATATTTGCACCCAAAAGCGTCATCGCAGAGGATACGGAAACAGGCTCTTCCGAGTATGCAGCCGAACTGTCCGAAGGAAGCACACCCGAATTTGCAGAAGACGACGCAGCAGAAGAAATACCCGAAGAAAGTGCCGTCCGACCTTCCGATGAAGCTTGTGCAGAACTTTCAGATGAAGCCGTCAGCGTGCTGTCAGACGCATCTGATAAATCCACGCTGCTGTTCGACGCTTCCGATGAACCTTGCAGAATATCCGAACTGTCAGCAGATAACTCTGACGAGTCGGAGGTATCTGCTGAATAATTGCTGTCGCCTGTTTTCTTCAGCGTAACCGCAAACACCACTGCACATATTGCAATAATTACAACCACCATCACAATATAAATTATAACCACAGCACGGGGAGTCTGCGGTCTTTGTGGTCTTTGTGTACGTCTGCTGTTTTGTTGCTGAAAATTTTGTTTGGATTGATTAGTCTGATTGTTCATATGAAATCTCCTTGCATTAAAATAACATTCCGTGTGGGTAATCGCCCACTTTTTACATCATTATATCACTATTTTACAGAATTGTCAACATTATGCTATATGCAATCATACAAATCAATTTCAGCAATCGCTTTTTCAGCCTCATATAATTTTTCTTCAACGCTGCTTATTGAATCCTCAAATCCCGATAAAGCCGCAAACGCCGAGAACTGCGCCGCACGCTCCGACATTGTCATCTGCGTGATAGTCGCAGGCACAGGCAAGTTTATAATGTCGTCATAATTTCCCATTCAATATATTTACGCTCGATGACCGCCAATCTGATTGTTGCGTTCCATCGCAGTTCCTCCCTCCACAAGGTTCATTCCTCGGATTATCGAATTTTTCCCGAACTTATGCTTTATTGCAAGCACTGCCTTTTGTATCTGCTCATCACGCTGCGATCGAAAGTTTTCCTCCTGAGCAAAAATATCAAGCTGCGGATTTTCCGCTGATACATCGCAAGCGACTATATTCACACGGCGAACCGACAATTCGGGATCGGCGCATTTTTCAAAAATATTCACTGCTGCGTTTATCAGAACCGAGGACGATGCAGTCCTCGTTGAAAGGTTTTCAAAGCCGTGTGAATATTTCGGAACCTTCCTGCCGTAATGGTCGAACGAAAACTCCTTCACGCATTCACCGCAGGATTTGTCATATCCTATTGCAAGAGCCACACGGTTAGTGCGAAGGTCTTTTTCAGTCAGATCAAGCGACAACTGTTCTGCCATTTCACGGACAATAAGCTTTGCAGTCTTATAATCATACGGACAAGGCAGCACCTGTCCCACGCTATGACTTGACGAAGTCGGCTTATAAGCCTTAACGTGAGCGATAGTGCAAGGCTCGCACCCCCATGCGTGATTTATCAGCAGCTCTGCATTCACGCCAAACAGCTTATAAAGCAATTTCTGGTTGTACACCGAACACCGTGCCACATCGCCCATGCTGTACATACCATATTGTGCAAGCCGCTTTGCATATCCCGGACCTATTCTCCAGAAGTCGGTTATAGGCTTATGATTCCACATCAGTTCACGGTAAGCCTGTTCATCAAGATGCGCAATACGAACGCCGTTTTTATCGGGTTTTTTCTTTTTAGCGACAATATCCATAGCCACTTTTGCAAGGTACATATTCGGTGCAATTCCTGCGGTAGCCGTAATATGCGTTTCTTTCAGTATATCTCCGATTATAGTTCTGGTAAGCTCCTCAGCCGTTTTCCGATAAGTTTTAAGATATGCCGTAGCGTCAATAAAAACTTCGTCCACCGAATAAACATAAATATCCTCTGCGGCAATATATCTGAGATAAATCCCGTAAATGCGGGAACTGTAATCAATATAAAGCGCCATTCTCGGCTGTGCCACGATATAATCCACCTCAAGCGATAAATCAGAGCAAAGCTCACTGTAAAAATGAGATTTGCCGTTTATCGGCTTTTTACGCCTTCCGTTCACTTCAGCGACTTTGCGTACAACTTCAAAAAGCCTCGGTCTGCCGGGGACGCCAAAAGACTTCAATGAAGGCGATACAGCAAGGCAAATAGTATTTTCCGAACGGCTTTCATCAGCGACAACAAGATTAGCGTCAAGTGGGTCAAGTCCGCGTTCCGCACACTCCACTGACGCATAAAAGGATTTCAGATCTATACAGATATAAGTTTTTTGTTCCATAAAGACACCTCGTTCACGAGTTTAAATAGCATGAATACATTATAACCCTTTTCACAAAAAAAGTCATTATGAATTTTAAACGAAAAAACATGAACATTTTTTCTGTATTGCACAAAAACATGAACAAAGCAGGCTTGCCAATAAGCAAGCCTGTTCAGACTGTAGACAAAGTCTTTTTTCAAATTTTTTAATTGTAAATTTATAACTTTTTGCTTCCCCTCCCCAACCCCTCCCCGAAAGGGAGGGGCGGTAAGTAGTGGGGCTGCCGCCCCTTGCGACCCCTCCAGGGGCGTTGCCCCCAGACCCCTTTTTTGATAGAACAACACAAAAATAATGTTTGTCTACAAACTGAACAGGCTTGCCAATAAGCAAGCCTGTTTTTACATATCGGTTCAGCGCCGCTTTATTCCCAAAGCACGTCAGACAGAAATCCTTATCACCTTACGCCCTTTTTTTACAGCATAATCAATTGTATACTGCGTACCGCCGCCTGTAACATTATCATCAGTTACGGCGATAAGCACATCGCACAGTTCAACCAAAGCACGATTTCGCTTGAACATACAGCCTTTATCATATTCAGGAGAAATAATCATTTTCTTTGAACATTGCGCCAAAATCTCACGATATCTCTGCCGCTGAGCCACTGACCAGAGTTTATCCTGGTCGGGGCATGGTATTACCGCTGTAAGATTGATTTCAGGATACTGTTTTTTCAACTTGAGGACTTCCTCCGCCGCATAAGTATCAACACCCAGAGCCATACCGCTGAAAAATTCAGTAGCACCATCAGAAATAAGTTCAACAATTTTTTCCCGTAATTCATTTCTCAAAGCCAGAAGTCCCGGATCATTCTCTCCCTTGAAGGGCAATTTGGCTTGTCTATGCCCTGTAAATGAAACTTTATACATTTTTACAATTCTTTCTATAATTAAGATAGCTTTCAAGAATAACTGCCGCTGCTGCCTGATCCAGAACATCACGGCGCTTTTTTCCGCGCTTGTTATTTTCGTTCATATAAGTAATAGCCGTAACCGTAGACGATCGCTCGTCCCACATACGCACTTCAACATCAACAAGCTCCCGCAGCTTTTCCGCAAACAGATTGCATTTTTCCGAGCGAGGTCCTCTTGTACCGTTCATATTTATCGGGTCGCCTACAACAATCATCTGCGCTTTTTTTTCAACTGCAATTTCCGCTACACGCTGAATGCAGCGTTCAAAGTCCTTTTCAAACACTGTTTCCAACGGAGAAGCCAGAATTTCGCCCATATCGCACATCGCAAGACCCGTTCTGCTGTCGCCGTAATCCACCGCCATTATCTTCATTCAATCATTCCTTTCATGAACACTTTAAATATTATTATTTATATCATAGATTTAAAAGTTTCATATCTTGC
>CAZTRH010000085.1:0-7078 GCA_964616605.1 uncultured Ruminococcus sp. | reverse complement strand
AAATTAGTGAATGATATTGGACGTTTTGCCTACTCGGTAGGTGTGATATGTTAGTTATCCAAAAACTGTTGTTAAGAAAAATGCGGCTACAGTGCGGTCGCATAAATTATTTGTAAATATGTGCCCCCGTCCTTAAGATAAGATATCCCATGCGAAAACAGTAGACCCCTCAAAGGCTATAAAGACAGCTTCGCCGTTCTTATATTCTGTCAAGCGAAGATGAAAGCGTGCCAAAGAATTTTGGCATATATTGATGTAGCTGTTTCCGTAATTGTTAAATATTCAGAATAATATATGCTTATTGTGCGATTTTCAAGTCTTGCACCAAACAACCCTCACTGCCTTACACAGCAATCAAATAACAATCCTTTTCTGAAGTTCGCTTTTCTTTGTTCCTATCTGATATTTATCAAGCAGCATATTTGAAACAATAATTTTCTATTTTTTTGAACTGCCGTAAACCGCATTGATTACATCAGCAAGCTTCATATCTGTATTAAGATTGATTTGGCGGCAAAGAAAAGTGCCGCCTGAGATGATTTCAATACAAGCGTCTTTTTCGACCTTTGCCATTATCTCAAGGAAACTGTTAGTGTTGTACTCGCCCTTCTGCTCAATAGTTTCCTCTGAAAGACCGCTGCGTTCGGCTACTTTTTTGATAATCTCCTTATCATACAGCGCAATACCCAGACTCTCTGCCACAAGCTTGCCTATGGTGTGTCCGCCGCTTCTGCACTGACGACCGATAGTTATGATTTTTTTATTTCAGTTCCTCTTTACGAAATATCCTCCTCCAGCAGAACGCTATTGTTATAATCGACACAATGCATGATAAGCCGTCCGAGATAGAGCCTGCCCAGAGAACCGTTGTTACGCTGCCAAAAGTTGTTAAAATGAGAATAGCGGGTACCAATATAACAATCTGACGAAGCAGCGACAGCGTTGTTGACTGGAGCGGCTTATCAATTGCCTGGAAGAATATGCTCGTTACAGTACTCATACCAACTGTAAAGGTTGCCGCAAGATATGTTCTCATACATATTTGTGCATATTCCATATACAGTTCGTTCTGCTTTCCGAATATGCTTACTATCTGTTCGGGGAAAACCTGAAGAATAATCCATGCCGCCGTCATAACAATCGTAGCCACGATTACAGCATTTTTATAGATCTTCTTTACTCTGTCATACTGCTTGCTGCCGTAATTGTAGCTTATTACAGGCAGAATACCCGTTGCAAGTCCGAATACGACAGAAACGAGAATTTGGCTGATCTTTTGCACAATGCCCATTGACGAAACGGGAATATCCTCGCCATATTGTGAAGCCGTTCCCAGCGTTTTCAGCGTGTTGTTTACAACGCCTATGACAATTACAAGCGCAAACTGCGTAATAAAGCTTGAAAGTCCAAGCACGCACATTTTACCGCATACCCTGCCGCTCAGCCTGAAATGCTTTTTCTCAAGCTTTATGGTTTTGCATTTGAACATACATACGATAAAATACACCGCATTGAGGAACTGACCTGCGATAGTTGCCCATGCTGCTCCTGCAACGCTCCAATCGCACACGAAAATAAATATCGGGTCGAAAATAACGTTTGTAATACAACCGATAAGCATACCGATAAGACTGATATTAGCGCGGCCGTCTGCACGGATAATAGGCGTAAACGCCATATTAATGGCAAGAAATGTAAAGCCGATAATAATAGGTCTGCCGTAATCCAGACAGTATTGAATGGACTGCTCGGTTGCACCAAAAAGCCAGCAAAGCGGTTCGAGAAACGCCTCGCACAGGATAGTGAAAATCACTCCGAAAGCAACAGTCAGTACAACGGCATTTTCCACTCCGCGGGCTGCCTTATCGGGATCGCCCTTGCCCATATTGAGTCCCATAAAGGCTGCGCAGCCGTCGCCTATCATCAGACCGACCGCAAGCACGACTGACATAATCGGCAGAATGACGTTTGTAGCGGCATTGCCGAGGTAGCCGACGCCGTTGCCGATAAAAATCTGGTCTACCATGTTGTAAAGTGAGTTCACAACAAGAGCAATAATACTCGGCACGGCAAAGCGCACCATCAATTTACCAATCCGCTCTGTACCAAGCGGATTTTTCGCAGAAACTGTTTGTTCCATCTATATACCTCCGATTTTTTTGCATTTATCCTATTATAAACCCAGTTATAATAACAGGGTCAATAGCATTTTCTTACAAAAATCAAGAGGATTTTCAACCGTTTTTCGCTATGGCAATACCGCAGAAAAACATTTATGCAGTATTGTCTTAAAAATTAACAACCTCATGCTCTCCGCTGAAAGACTCAAATGTTGCGACAGCATTTTTGAAGTAAAGAAGCTGCATATTGCCGTCATCGGCGGCGTAGGTCTTTTTCATAAAAGGGTAAGCGTTCAGCATTTTTTGGCGCATTTCCATAGAATCGGCTTCAGCAAGCTCTCCTGCAATACGCACCCATTCTCCCTCTTTGCAGGCGCAGATTTCAACTTTTGGGTTTGCCATTATCTGCCTGGATACAGGCTTCTTCTTTCCTGTCATAATGCACAGCTTGCCGTCGATAATGTGCGCAATGCCAAAAGGACGCACCCTCGGTTGATCGCCGTCAACGGTTGCAATATAAAAAGTGTTGGCTTTCTGTAAAAATTCGCATACTCTTTCCATAAATCTTCTCCTTTAAGCTAATGACATCTGACCGTTTGTAAAGCGGAAGTTGCGCATACCTCTGCCGATGATTTTGTCGGCAGGAATGGCGGCTTCGATACGGGCGATGTCGTCCTTTGAAAGTTCAACCTTCAAAGCGTCAATTGCACTCTGAAGATGCTCGGGATTGGTTGTTCCCACAAGGCTCTGAACATTGCTGTATTTAGCAAGCGACCAAGCAAGCGCCAGCTGCGACATACTCATTTTCTTTTCATCGGCAATCGCCTTAACGGCTTTAAGCATAGGCAGATTTGCTTCCCTGTGTTCGGGTGCGAGCATACCGCGCGCAAAACGAGGGTCAACGTTTACTTTGTCGAGGTTGTTATCCGCAAACAATCCGTGACCGACAGTTCCAAAAGCAAGCACCTTTACGCCAAGTTCCTCTGCGGCGGCAATAAGCTCTTTTTCGATATCCCTGTCAACGAGGGAATAGGACATTTCTACGGTGTGAATGTGATGTACCTTGCAGGCACGGCGGAGCGTCTGAGCGTCCACCATCGAAAGACCGATATGACGGACATAGCCTGCTTCAACAAGCCTTGATATTTCACCGACAACCTCCTCCACTGGGATTTCTGTATCCTGACGTGCAGGCTGGTAGAGGTCAACATAGTCCATGCCGAGCCTTGAAAGCGAGTAGGCAAGGTGTCCCTTGATATTGAAAGGCTTTACGTCAAGCCCGTAGATACCGCCGCCTGTCTGCGGCAGAACGCCGAATTTTACCGACAGAAAATAGCTGTCCCTCGGCACACCCTTCATTGCCTCTCCGACAATCATTTCACTCTCGCCCGAATTGTAAAATTCGCCAGTGTTGAAAAGCGTAATTCCGCTGTCGAGGGCTTTTTGTATAGTTTTAATTGAATTTTCGGGGTTTCGGCGATTGGACATTCCCATACAGCCGAGTCCGAGTCTGTTTAGTTCAGGCATATATTTTTACCTCTCATTTCACATAATTTGTAGCAATACGGTTTTCTATGTTTTCACGCAGTTCATATCCGCCGTCAAATTCACCGAGCGCAATAGCGCAGCAGGGAACCATGCCTTCCGGAACACCCAGTTCTTTTATAAGCTCCGTATTGCCGTTCAGTACGCCGACAGCTCCCCAGATATGGCAGGCGCCAACACCGAGTTCAGTGGCAGCAAGAGCCATATTCTGTACCAGAGTAGCAGCGTTTGAATAGTTTACGTTATTCATCGCAGCATTCGGCATAGCTGAAGATACAAGAATTACTGTAGGTGCGCCGTAAAACGGGTGCATATCGGGATTGCCGACAGCGTCTGCCATTGCTTTTTCCCATTTTGCGAGAATATCCTTGTTTTCGATAACCGTCAGACTCAATGTGTCATACATGGCTCTGCCGACAGGCGCAGCGTAAGCCGCCCGAAGTATTTCGGAAAGCTTGTCTTCCGAGATGCTCTCTCCGTTAAAATTGCGAATGGATCTTCTGCTGTGAATTGCTTCTGATGTGTTCATACTGTTTCTCCTTTGTACTAAATCCCAAATATTCTTTCCGCATTTTTATATGCGATAAGTTCTTTTTCATTATCCGTTATCGGAGCATTTTCGATAAACGCAAGCACATCGTCATTAAGGATAAACGGATAGTCCGCCGAGTGAATAATCCTGTCCGCACCAAGCACTTCTTTGCAGAATTTAAGCTGTGGATAATCGAAAATGCCGCTCGGAGTTACATAAACATTTTGTCTGAACGTTTCGGTTATGGATTTTTTGAGGTTTGTAACCGACTGCGGCAATGCCTGATCAAGCCGTGAGAGGAAAAAGGGAACCATCTCACCCCAATGACCTGCGATAACCTGCAGCTTCGGGAATCTGTCAAACGTCCCCGACAAAATCAAGCGAATCACCTGTATGCCAGCCTCGTTGTGCCAGCCCCAGCCGTAGAGTGAGAGCCTTGCACTAAGTCTGTCGCCAAGTCCGTCATAATAAGCCTTTTGCACACTGGTCGCAGGCGGTGCAGGGTGAATGTAAATCGGTGCGTTAAAATGCTCTGCCGCCTGCAATATCGGTACAAACGCTTTGTCGTCCAGAAAAGCGTCCTCGCCAGAAGCTCTCCCTGCGAGTATAATGCCGCAAAAACCAAGTTTTGTGACCGCTCTCTCGATTTCCTTGACAGAAGCGTTGATATTTTTCCACGGCAGCACGGCAAATGCTCCGAAGCGGCCGGGATACGATTTTACAGTTTCTGACAGTTCGTCATTAGCTTCGCACACAGCCCCTGCTTCACTTTGGGGAAGAAGCTGTGTGCAGACGGGGGCAGAAAGTATCTGCTTTGTTATGCCGCATTTGTCCATATTCCGGATACGCTTTTCTATATTGCAATAAAGCTCAGCGTCAGGATAATACGGAAGTTCGGGCGAGCCTGCCGCAGCAGTTCGCAATGCGTCCTCCGATGTGTATCCGGCAAGTGCTGTTCCGAGCGTTTTCAGCGGTATGTGTTCTTCTATCGTGATTATTTT
Source organism: uncultured Ruminococcus sp. (assembly GCA_964616605.1). Classification (GTDB taxonomy): domain Bacteria; phylum Bacillota; class Clostridia; order Oscillospirales; family Ruminococcaceae; genus CAG-115. Next base: position 1,880 of record CAZTRH010000085.1, on the reverse strand, counting down.
CATATTATCTGCTCTCCGTTTATCCAGAAATGTCTGATATCACTGACAGCCGCAATATCCTTGTCTGGTCTGCCATTAAGCAGGATAAGAGCGGCTTTCTTGCCAACCGCAGCAGAACCGAGTCCGCCAATGCCAAACACCTCGCTGACATTTTTGGTGGCACTTTGCAGTACTTCAGTACAACTTAATCCTGCCTTGCAAAGCAGTTGCATCTCCTTATGTAGAGAATTACCGTATGACACGGCCGGTGCAAAAGAACCGATATTAGCGTCGGTTGCGGCAAGAATAGTTACCCCGCAATCATGGAGTGTGCGGACAGCATTCTGCGCATTTATATAGTGTTCGGGAAGATATCCGTTTCGTCCGCTGTGAGCGAATGTTTCCATCATAATGAGCGTTGGTGCAACAGCAATGCCGCACTCGGCAATTTCCTCGGCAAGCTCTTTCGGCAGTTCTTCTTTCATCGGAACGTGCAGCAGAATATCAGCTCCGCTGTTTACAGCCATTCTTTCCGATTTTACGCTTGTGGCATGAACAGCCACTTTCAAGCCGTTTTCATGGGCGCATTTGCATATGCTTTTCAGTATCGGAACAGGCAAAAGGTTCGGCTCAAAAAGCAAAACCTTGATATATTCAGCGCCGTTTTCTATCGACTTTTTCACATAACCTCTGCCGTCAAGCGTTCCCATCGTCATGCCTGCGGAGGAAATAATCACAAACGGTCCTGAACTCTCAGCAAGAGAAGGTGGTGCGGACACATCACAGGTTGCTGCAATTCCATTTCGGAGCATCTCACGCACTTGCTGCATATTTGTCATATGCGTATGCGCGTCTATTAGCCCCGGCATCAAGAGGCACCGGCTGTCGGCATTTTCTGCGTGAGTTATGGAGGAGATGATACCGTCCTCGATAACTACCGACGCATCTTCAATAATCTTTTCTCCGTCAAACAACGGATAATTCAATGTTACCCTGCTCATTGCGTCACCGAAACAAGCTCGCTGAACTTCATCACAAGTCCGTAGTGATTGCTCATAACGAGATAATTTGCACGAACAGTTACAGTATCGCCGATGTTTACCTTGCTGTAATGTTCATCTGTCGGAAAAATTACAAGTGCATAAGTCTTACCGCTTATACTGTCGGATATTTCGATAGATGGCTTTAGGTGAATATCGGGACCTATCTTTTTGGCAATTCCCGTAATCTCAAACCTTTTGTCAACGTATTTGGCAAAGAAGCCGTCTGCATTGTCAGCAAACTCATTGCAAAGCGTTTTTGCGCAGAAAGGTTCGTTTTGTTTGAGAACAGGCATAGCCGTTGTTTCAATAAGATTGGTTTTTTCATCTGATGGGTGTTCCGGATAAAATTCAAGCTTGTTCATAATTCAATCTCCTTTATTTCATTAAGCATATTCTGAGTTTCATTTAATAGACGGACAAGCGTATCAAATTCCGCTTTTCCAAGTTTTTCTTCTATCGATTTAAGGTATGTCGTCTGCCTTGTTTCAAATCTTTCGGCAAGACTTCTTCCTTTTTCGGTAGGACGCACAAAAAAGCTTCGTTTATCTTCGTCCGATGCGTCCTTATAAACATATCCTTTTTTTGCCAGAGCCTGAATATGAGCTGTTATCATCGGCTTTGAAACACCAATCATTTCGGCGAGCGTCAGCGGTGTGAAATCGCCCTCATGATTGCTAACGATATTCAGCAATCCCATCTCGCTCGGTCTTATCGGCAGATCCTTTTTCAGTTCCATATAGCCTATGGAAAATTTGGAAAACACGACATTGGCATTCATGTATTTATCCACATTTCTTCTCCTTACAATCTGATAGTTTCGGTTCGCTGATTTGAAAACCACTGTGCTTCAAAGCCGGT
>CAZTRH010000084.1:0-7276 GCA_964616605.1 uncultured Ruminococcus sp. | reverse complement strand
TTCAGCACTACTAAGTTCGGTTCGCAGGCAGGGGGACATCTTGCCTAAGTTATAAAACGGCTGACTCGTTCTTATAATAATACAGTCAAAAGAAATATTGCAGCTTAACAACGCTGCAGGGTTTTCCACATTTAAACAAAATAAAGTGTTCTCACGGAAACGATGAATTATGAAAGAAATTTTGAATTATCTGAAAAATTACTTCAGACAAGTCGATAAGATTTTGCCCGTTATTTGTATCGGAATTACCCTGTTCGACTTGTTTCTGGTAAAGTCAATGGTTACTACCGGTTTTGTAAAAGAAAGCACATACAAAACTCAGGTTGTTGCGTCAATATTAGGCATAGTTACTTCCTTCGCAGTCAGCCTTATAGATTATAAGACGCTTTCCAGATACTGGTATTTATATACTCCGATAGCAGTGATTTTGCAAATGCTTCTGTTCACTCCGCTTGCAGTTAAACGAGATGATGACGCTGCATGGATTGACCTTGGATTTATGACAATTCAGCCATCGGAAATATTGAAATTTGTGTTTATCATAACACTTGCAACGCATATCACTCGATTGGGCGATAAAATAAATTCCCTGCCGCACCTTACATTGCTGTGTGTTCATGGTCTTGCTCCTGTTGCTATTATCGTTTATCAGGGCGATGCAGGCTCGGCATTGGTATTTTTGTTTATATTCATATGCATGCTGTTTATCGGAGGACTGTCTTGGAAATATATTCTGGCGGGCATTGCAGCTGTTCCTCCTGTTATATATGTGGCATGGAACTATATTATGAAACCGCACCACAGAAAACGCTTTCTCATTCTGTTCGACGAAGAGCTTCAGGAGGCAGAGCGGCTGGACGCTTACCTTCAGCAATATAACGGAAAAATCGCTCTGGGTTCGGGACAGCTTACGGGACTGGGCTTCCACGCTGACAACTATACAAAAACCCCTGAGATATACAACGACTTTATATTCTCATACATCGGTATGACTCTGGGATTTGTCGGCTGCATGGCGGTTGTAATTGCACTTGCCGTGTTGTGTCTGAAATTACTGTCAAATGCTTCGGGAGCGCAGGACAAACTCGGTCAGCTTATATGCGTGGGCGTGTTTGCGATTGTTTTTTTCCATAGCGTAATCAATATAGGAATGGTGCTGTCAGTAGTGCCTGTAATTGGCATTCCTTTGCCGTTCATAAGCACAGGCGGCACTGCTATGGTAATGATGCACGCTTGCATGGGACTTGTGCTTTCCACATCGGCGCATAAAGAAAAGCCAAAGCATATGTTCTATTCAGAAAAATAAAAGCGCTTAAGAAAATCCGTTTGTGTCAGACGAGTTTTCTTAAGAAACAAAAGTTCAAAGGAGAAACCTCACATAATGAAACCTGTTGTCAGAGAGCTGAAAACCCTTTGCCGCAGCTCGCAGTTTGTCGGACAAATGAACCGATACAAAACGCTCAGAGAAGAGTTCCGCAGCTATTTCAACGGCATATCAGACCATGCACGCTATTTTTCAACGCCTGCAAGCACCGAAATCTGCGGAAACCACACAGTACGAAATAACGGCAAAGTATTTGCAGCAGTAGTTGACGCAGATATAATTGCAATAGCGGAAACCTTTGCGGATAACAAGGTTATCATTAAGATTGAAAATCTTAACGAAATAAATATCGACCTTACCGACACCGGAAAACGTGACAGCGAAACAGGCACAGCCGCTTCGCTGGTTCGTGGAATACTGAACGCATTCGAAAAAAAAGGATTGAATGTCGGCGGTATGCGCGCATACGTTTCAACATCTGCTGTTAAGAGCGTTGGACTGTCGGTTGCAGCACCATTTGAAGTGCTGTTCGGTCAGATATTGTCTGCGCTGTTCAACAACGGGAAAGTGCCGCTATCTGTGATTGCGCAGATGTCCTACAATGCAGAAAAAGATTATTACGGCAGAGTATCCGACCTCACTAATCAGACAGCCTGCGCAGTAGGAGGATTTGTGGCAATTGATTTTAAAGACGAAAAAGCTCCGATAATCGAGGAAGTGCCTTTCAGCCCAGAGTCATTTGGGCATTCGCTGTGCATATTGAACATTGGAATGACACCGCTTTACGACAAGGAAATCCGCAAGATAGACGATGAAATGTCTGCGGTAGCAAGATTTTTTGATTGTCCCAGCCTGCGTGCGTTGTCAATATCCGATGTGATACTGAATATAAGCGATCTGCGAAGGAATTTCGGAGACAGAGCGGTTTTGCGCTCAATACATTATTTTAAGGAAAACGACCGTGTTGAGAGAATAATACACGCACTGAAAAACAATAACATTGAGGATTTCCTCAGCGCTGTTTCCGAAAGCGGAAATTCCTCGTACAAATATCTTCAGAACGTTTATTCGAGTAAAGACGTTCGCCATCAGGATATGTCAATTGCGTTCAATACGGCAGAATACGCCCTCCACAAAAAAGGCGCATGCAGAGTATGCGGCGACGGCTTTTCGGGAACTGTTCAGGCGTTTGTGCCTCACGACCAGCTAATCGGATTTAAGATGTGCATGGAACGGACAATCGGTGCAGGAAAATGCCATGCGTTATCGCTGAGAAACGTCGGAACGTGCGAAGTACTGCTCTGAACACGCAGCGTTTTACAAAAAAAATCGGCGCATTCACCCGAATGCACCGATAAGTAATAAAATTCAATCAGCTTCAGACTTGCTCAAACTCGCTTACACGGGAAATAAGAGTAACATCTACCAGAGCGTCAAGCATTATGCCCTGTTCGGTATATTCCTCGCTGAAAACCTTGCCGTTTTCACGGATTTGCGCCGACAAACCTGCTTTATCATAAGGCAAAAGCAATGTCATGCGCTTTGACGTCTGCGGAAGATTTCTCGCAATAGCGCAAAGCAGCTCGTCTATCCCCTCGTTTTTTAGTGCCGATATCTTTACGGTTTTGTCGTCGGTAGGAATATTTTCAACAAGCTTATCACACTTGTTGAGAACGGTCACCACGGGGATTTCAGACGCACCAAGCTCCGCAAGAGTGTGTAAAGTGACATCGGATTTTTCAGCTGCTTCGGGGTCAGATACATCACAGACATGAATGATTATATCTGCGCAGGCAGCTTCCTCAAGCGTTGACTTGAACGCTTCCACAAGATGATGCGGCAGTCTGCGGATAAGACCGACGGTGTCCACAAGAAGAAGATTACGTCCATCGGGAAGTTCAATTGCCCTCGACGTCGGGTCAAGCGTTGCAAACAGTTTATCCTCGGCAAGCACCCCCGCTCCCGTGAGTAGATTTAGCAGCGTTGACTTGCCTGCGTTGGTATAGCCAACAATTGCTCCTATCTGCACGTTGTCTTTCTTGCGGCGGCTGCGCGAGTAGCTTCGGCGCAGTTCCAGTTCTTTGAGTTCGGCAGAAAGCTTATCTATGCGGCGGCGAATATGACGCTTGTCAGTTTCAAGCTGCGTTTCTCCCGGTCCACGGGTACCTATTCCACCGCCCAGACGTGACATAGACGCTCCAAGTCCCATAAGTCTTGGAAGTCTGTACCGCAGCTGAGCAAGCTCTACCTGAAGTTTACCCTCGGCAGATACCGCTCTGCCTGCAAATATATCAAGAATGAGCATCGTGCGGTCAATTACACGGACGTTTGTTTCGTCCTCGATGCAGCGTATCTGCGAAGCGGTAAGCTCGCAGTCGAATATAACAAGTCCGACATCAAATTTTTCGCACAGTCCGGCAAGTTCGGCAAGCTTGCCCTCACCTATAACGGTAGCGGCGCTGTATGCGTCACGCTTCTGAACTACACGGATAAAATCATCGCCTGCGGTAGGCTCTGCACCTGCTGTCTTTGCAAGTTCGCAAAGCTCGTCCAAAGACGCTTCAACATCGTATTCGCCTGTATCGGCGCTGACCAGAATTGCTTTTTGGTTCATTTTATCACCTCATAAACATAAAGCCGACGCCTCGCAGAAATAAAAAAAGCGTGCGGCAGGTTGGCTGTGTTGCTTTACAATTATAACAGAAATAACCCCGATTGTCAAGATATGCAAACAGGGGATTCATAAAGGAAGTAATGTTATGAAATTCAAAAGGATTGACGTATTGATCGTAGGCACAGGAATTTCAGGAATTTATGCTGCTCTGAACTTGGACAGCAGCGTGAAAATTCTTATGCTGTCGAAAAAGGAATTATCCCTGTGCAACTCTGCGCTGGCACAAGGCGGAGTTGCAGCTGTAATGGATAACAAAAACGATGATTTTGAGCTGCATATCAAGGATACGCTTATTGCAGGACAGTATGCCAACAATCTTGATAATGTAAAAATCCTCGTTGAACAGGGACCTCGTGACGTTGAAGGACTTGTAAAGAAGTACGGTGTTGATTTTGATAAAAACGAGGACGGATCTCTTGCGCTGACGCTTGAAGGCGGTCATTCACGCCGCAGAATTGCACATCACAAGGATACCACAGGCTATGAGATTGAAACTTCGCTTATAGAACAAGTCCGTAAGCTTAAAAACGTTTCTGTAATCAACTACTCTGTTTTGTGCCGATTGGAAAATAAAGACAAAATGTTCTTTGCCGATATCGTCACAAGCGATAATTCGCACGAATATTACTGTGCGCCGTATGTTATCCTTGCAACAGGCGGCATTGGCAGAGTATACAACTTCACCACCAACTCTGAAATTGCAACAGGCGATGGAATTTCGCTTGCCGCCGCACTGGGTGCAAAAATTGCAAATTTAAGTTATGTCCAGTTCCACCCCACTGCGTTCGCAGACCGTGAAAATCACGAATGTTTCCTGATTTCTGAAGCTGTACGAGGAGAGGGTGCATATCTTCTCAACTGCAATAAGGAACGTTTTATGCCCGATTATGAACCCGAACGCAAAGAGCTTGCTCCCCGTGATGTTGTTTCAAAATGCATCATGGAAGAACAGAAGAAAACAGGTTCGGATAAGTTCTGGCTTGATATTTCACACAAGGACCCCGATTTCATCAAAAATCATTTCCCGATGATTTACAACAAGGTTCTTGAAAAAGGGTATGATATGACCAAGGAGCCTATTCCCGTCTACCCCTGCCAGCATTACCTTATGGGAGGAATTGATGTTGACGGCAAGGGTGCTACCTGCGTTGAGGGACTATACGCAGCAGGCGAATGTTCACATACGGGCGTACACGGCAAAAACCGACTTGCGTCCAACTCGCTGCTTGAAGCACTTGTATTCTCGCGTCTTATAGCAGAAGATATAAACAGCCGCAAAACCACCGATGACAGAACTGATATAGAATACCCGATGTCCTCGCCCAACGGAAAGCCGATTACAGACAAAACAACCGTTCAGGACGAAATCCGTGATATTATGCAGCGTGCATATTTCGTTTATCCAAATTATCCCGAAGCAGAAAAAGGACTTTCACGGATAAAGGAAATCAAAAATTCGCTCATAAGCGGCGGCTACGAAATCAACGCTGATTATACGGAATCAAAATCGCTTGCAGACGTTGCGATTATCATACTTACAGAAATACTTGACAGGAGAGATGAAAAATGAAACTGCTTCCCTTTTACATTGACGATATCATAAAGACCGCACTTTCGGAGGATATCAATTACATTGACAGCACGGCAGATTTGTTAATCCCCGAGGATAGCACGTCAAACGCTTATTTTATGGCAAAAGCGGACGGTATAGTTGCAGGACTTGACGTTGCTGCAAGAGTGTTTACCATGCTTGACCCCGAAATCAGCGTGAAATTTTCCGTTACTGACGGTGCAAAAGTTGCAAAAGGCGACAAAATTGCCGAAATCAGCGGACGCACCTGCGCAATGCTGAAAGCAGAACGCACGGCACTTAACATACTCCAGCATATGAGCGGTATAGCAACATACACTAATCAATGCGTGGAAGCTGTTAAAGGAACAAAAGCGTCCATTACCGACACACGAAAGACTCTGCCGGGACTCAGAGCCTTGCAGAAATACGCCGTTACAGTAGGCGGCGGACGCAATCACCGCTTTAACCTCACAGACGCAGCAATGCTGAAAGATAATCATATTGACGCATACGGCGGAATTACCGCTGCTGTAACAGAACTGCGCAAAAAAGCAGGACATATGCTTCAGATCGAGGTTGAAACACGCAATCTTGACGAAGTGCGTGAAGCTGTTGCGTGCGGTGTGAACGTTATAATGCTTGATAATATGACTGCTGATATGATGAAAGAGGCATGCGAAATCGTTGGCGGAAGAGCAAAGACAGAAGCCAGCGGAAACGTAACTCTTGACAATATCCGTACAGTAGCCGAGTCAGGCGTTGATATAATCAGCCTTGGCGCACTTACGCACAGTGTAAAGGCATTCGATATTTCAATGAAGTGGGAAAAGTAACAGGAGGATAAAATGGACGAGATAGAATTTAGATATGATACGCAGCTGCTTATTGACGGCGAAAACCTTGACGAAGATGTAATTGACGAGTATATCCGTGAGCATTTCAAAGGCGACTCGCTGCTTGTTATTGCTGATGAAGAGGATAACGGAAGATACACCGCAAAATTGCATTTCCACACCAACGAACCTTGGCAGATATTGGAATATTGCCGTACACTCGGCGAGATTTACGATATTGTCGTTGAGGATATGGTAAGACAATCCCGTGGCGAGAAAGGCTGATGAACATTGTTCAGGCGAATTATCGCTCATATGATATTTCATAACGCAGGATACACCTTTCAGAATAAAAACGTCAACTCGGCTGTTCCAAAAATACGTCACAATATTTGTGCAAAGTCACAGTTGACTTATACAAGATATTGTGCTATACTAGTAGCATAGTTTGAATTTGGGAGTGAAAATAATGATTGATGTTAATGTAACAGGTGGAAAACTCGCACAGGAAGAAATTGATTTTTACGTTGAAAACGCAAAGCAGAAGTTTCCCGATAAGCACCTCAGAGCTATGGATCTGGAAGTAGACGGTGAATATGTAAACGCAAAGTATCATTTTTCAGACGTTCCGTTCCAGCGTATCCGCAGAATAACAGGTTACTTGGTAGGAACTCTTGATCGCTTCAACAACGCAAAGCGCGCCGAAGAAAAATCAAGAGTAAAGCATGGAATGATGTAAATTGCATATTTTATTAAAACGCTTCTATTTCAGAAGCGTTTTTTTATATAAAAAACCCGTGACAAAAATTGTCACTGGACAGACTGTAGACAAAGTCTTTTTTCAATTTTTTTAATTGTAAATTTATAACTTT
>CAZTRH010000083.1:5053-7413 GCA_964616605.1 uncultured Ruminococcus sp. | reverse complement strand
CCGCCACACATTGTGTAGTATCACAATGCGAGGCGGATTTGTAATTCAGCAAAACATGCAGTGAAAGGCGAAATCATTGCGGTATGACCATCGTCGGAAAACTCGGCCGCAATTTTTTGTCATATAATTTTACTTTTGAATAGAACATATTCTCTGTTTCACGGTAGACAACAAAACCTGAATATTTCTTTGCAATATGATTTATAGTCTTTGTGCCGTAACCATGCTCGGAACTGTTTTCCTTTGTTGTTTTCAGCTCTTTGTTTTCGGCAAGTACCGGAGCGCATACAGAATTACCCAATTGTATTATAACCCATTTTCCGTTAGTGCTTATTTCAACTTCAATAAAACGCGTTTCCGGCGAACATTTTCTTGCAGCTTCAATAGCGTTGTCAAACATATTTCCGACAAGGGAACACAAATCCGTAGAATCTATACCCAATTCATCTTTGGTTATGCATATTGTGCAATGTATTCCATAATCTTTCGCCATAGCAAGCTTTGCGTTTACCACAACGGAAAGGAAACTATTTCCGCAGATGATGTCGGAGTCCAGTTTATATATTTCATTCTTTTCCATTCGCGTGTATTGCAATATTTCATCGTATTTCTTTTCGTACAAAAGATGTTCGATTACGGAAAAGTGCTGTTTCATATCATGCTGTATGCGGCGTGTTTCATCGTATCTGTTTTTGGCGTTCTGGGCATACTGCAGCTGCATTTCGTTTTGCTGTTTTGCCAACTGATATTCCATAGCAAGCTTATGACTGTGGTTGAGTTTTGAAACCATGTATATGCACAGGCAATTTATAAGTACCAGACAGAACTCGGATATGGTAAGAAGAGTAACATACATCTCAGAGAGCTGACAATTCAGCAGCATATAATGTATTCCCGAAATTGCAACAAACGTTATACCGTATATAGATATAGAAAAAACCCAATCCTTCTTTTCAAGTTCAATCTGACCCCTGCCGAAAAGTTTTACAAGGAAGTAAAATGCAGCAACCAGCATCATCTGAACAGATACTATCATTATAAACCGAGGAACAGACGGTGTATCCGAATACGAAAGCTTGTAATTATCTTTGAAAATCAAAGCGATCATGCTTGACGACAAAGCATTGAACACAAGAAGGCACACATTTGTAAGAATGGATACAAAAACTTTCAGAATAACGCTGCCTTCAAAAAATATTGCCGAAAAGATGAAGAAATACACGGAATAAATTATTCCAATCAGTCCTTCATAAGTCGTAATATTATTTATCATATTAACCATCAAGGCAAATAAAAGGCTGCTGACGACAAGAACCACATACCGTCTTAAAGAAGAAAACCTGAAATCAAAGAATGAACACAGGAAAAACATCAGCAAAAAAGCTTCAAATACAGTAATAAACAACTCAAACCCTTGCCATAACGCTTCCATTTTAACAACCTCGCAGGAAATCAATGTTTGTCGGATAATATCAACTAATATGCCCGATAATTTTAGTCTAACATATATTTCCGAAATTGTCAAGTATGATTGTTGATTTTAATTTTTTTGATTGTTATGCGGTTCAGGGAAGTATTAAGGTATAAACCTCTTGATTTTTTGAGTAATTTATGTTACAATGAAAAAAAGGCGGTGATTGGTGTGGACGATGATCAACTCATGTCCGGATATCGTGCGGAAATTCTGGAAATAATCAGACAGTTCAGACTGATCGACGATACTTTTATGTCGAAAGTCTTTGAGGATAAGGAATGCGCAGAGCTATTGCTGAAGATTATTCTTAACCGTGACGATCTCAAAGTTATTAAGGCTGTTCCTCAGCTGGAGTTTAAAAATCTTCAAGGGCGGTCAACTCGTCTTGATATCTATGCAATTGACGCAGATGGTAAGCAGTATGATATCGAGGTTCAGCGTGACAGCGACGGTGCTGTTTCAAGACGAGCAAGATATAACAGCAGTCTTATGGACGCAAATATTCTTGATAAAGGCAATGATGTAAAGGCGCTGCCGGAATGTTACGTCATTTTTATAACCGAAAAAGACGTAATGAAAGGCGGCAAGCCTATTTACACTATTGAACGCACCATCAGAGAGCTTGATCACGCATCGTTTGGCGATGGTTCGCACATAATATATGTAAATGGCGAAAATCGTGATGATTCCGCAATAGGAAAACTAATGCAGGATTTTTTCTGTTCGGACGCAGAAAAAATGAATTATGAAATTCTCTCGAAGCGAGCAGGAAATCTGAAAGGAAATAGTGGGGAGGTCGATACTATGTGCAAACTGGTAGAAGATTTTGCGAAGAAATACTCACAAGCAGCGGTAGCAAAAGCAAACGAAGAAGCAGCAAAAGCAA
>CAZTRH010000083.1:0-4953 GCA_964616605.1 uncultured Ruminococcus sp. | reverse complement strand
ACGAAGAAGCAGCAAAAGCAAACGAAGAAGCAGCTAAGGCAAGTGAAGAAGCAGCAAAAGCAAACGAAGAAGCAGCAAAAGCAAACGAAGAAGCAGCTAAGGCAAGTGAAGAAGCAGCTAAGGCTACCGAAAAGCAATCCAGACTGATTGCCACGGAGCTTTGGGACGATGGCATTCATGATGTATAGAGAATAGCAAGACTCACTCGACTTCCTCTTGACGAGGTGCGCAAGATGTTCGAGGGAAAGTCTGCCTGAGATTAAAATTTCTTCTTGTGCGTTAAACTGCCATTATTGGAAATTATTTGGTAAAAAAACCAGATAATTCCCGTTTTTTTGCCATTTGAGAATTAAAAAGCATTGTGTTATTCGTGTAATTCAATTGCACAGTTGTGAAATGTGAAAAACACACGAAAAAATTTCCATAAAACCCCATTTCATAAAAACTTTTAAAAAATGCCAAAAATAAATTCCATTTTCGCTTGACAATTTAGTAAAAATGTTGTAGAATATAAGTAGTCCCTACGGAGTAGGGGTATGACGTTTATGATGTGAAAAAGTTTCGGGACGCAGCAGCGTTTGGGTTGCTTCCGATTTTTTCTTTACAACGTTATGGCGGCATAATGTACGATTTAAGGAGTACTTCCTTTTTTTACATTCCTTTCAGTTTTACGCTGAATGCGGCATTTGTACAGTCGTATGAATGTTGATCAGCGTTTGTTTTTTGGATTATAGCGGATTTTTGTTCTGCATTGTATTTGTGGATTTTGAATTGCAGAATTATAAAAGCTGCGTGGCTGAATTTCCGAGGACTGCGAGAATTACTCTTCTCAATTAGCGTCAGAAAGCAAGCCTTGTCTGATACGACGACGGTTGCCGTTGTTCGTGATAACAATAGTACTCTCGGGAGGTAACAGGGAGCGTTCCGATTTATTGAGGCGAAAGCCTGAAGCCCTTATAGGGCAAAGCATAAAGACGACAATTGCAAAATGGTGGGTCTGCAAAGAGCGGATTTAGCCGTATAGTTGTGTTGCTTTGTGTGGAATTGTATATTTATCCGCCGAATTATTACTCGTGCCAACTCTGGTTGGTACGTTCAAATAAGGAGGGGAACAGCCATGCAACCATGGGTTGCGGTGTTAATCGGCATTGTGGCGTTTATGGTAGGTGCTGCCGCAGCAGGTTTTATCTGCTTTAAAAAAGGCGTTCAGCACAGAATTAAAACCGCCGAAGCTCAGTTTGAGTCAGCCGAAAAAGAATCCGCAAGAATTATCAAAGAAGCTGGCGTAACAGCCGAATCAATGAAAAAAACCGCCCTCGTTGAAGCAAAAGATGAAATCTATGCCATGCGTACAGAGGCGGAAAAAGACGTTCAGCGTATGAAAAACGACGCTGAAAAAGAACTCAAAGAACGAAGGAGCGAAGTTTCACGCTCCGAGCGCAGAATTGCTCAGAAAGAAGAAACTCTTGACAGAAAGACCGACAAGATGGAGAAACTTGAAGAACAACTCCATCAGAAGCACAAGAAGGCTGACGAAAAAATTGCCGAAGCCGAACAGCTTAAAGCCGGTCAGATGGATATTCTCGAACGAATTTCAGGCTTTTCTCAGGAACAGGCTAAAGAACATCTGCTTCAGATGCTTGACAGTGAGCTGAACCATGAAAAGGCTGTAAAGATTTCTAACTACGAACAGAAAATCAAGGACGAATGTGAAGAGAAAGCAAGACAATACATATCTCTGGCAATCTCCAGACTCGCCGCAGATACTGTATCTGAAATGGCAGTATCTGTTGTGGCAATTCCGAATGATGAGATGAAAGGACGTATTATCGGACGTGAGGGACGCAATATCCGTGCGCTTGAAACGCTTACGGGTGTTGATCTTATCATTGATGATACTCCCGAAGCAATCACACTTTCCTGCTTTGATCACGTTCGCAGAGAGATTGCAAGAATTGCTCTTGAACGTCTTATTCAGGACGGACGTATTCACCCGGCAAGAATTGAAGAAACTGTCGAAAAGGCTCGCCGTGAAGTTGAACAGCGTATCAAACAAGAGGGCGAACGTGCTGTAATGGAAACCAACGTAAACGGTCTTAATCACGAGTTGGTTCGCCTTATCGGCAGACTGAAATATCGTACTTCGTTCAGACAGAATGTATTAAATCACTCGATTGAAGTTGCGCATCTCGCAGGTATTATGGCGTCAGAGCTGGGCGTTGACGCTGCACTTGCAAGACGTGCAGGTCTGCTTCACGATATCGGAAAGAGCCTTGACCACGAAATTGAAGGCTCGCACGTTCAGATTGGTGTTGATGTCTGCAAGAAATACAAGGAAAGTCCTGAGGTTATTCACGCAATTGAAGCACACCACGGTGACGTTGAATGCAGGACGGTTATTGCTTGTATTGTTCAGGCAGCTGACGCAATAAGTGCTGCAAGACCTGCGGCTCGTTCGGAAAATTACGAGAACTACATCAAGCGTCTTGAAAAGCTTGAGGAGATTTGCAACTCCTACAATGGCGTTGAAAAGTCCTTCGCTATTCAGGCAGGACGTGAGGTTCGTATTATGGTTAAACCCGAACAGGTTACTGACGATGATATGAAAGTTCTTGCAAGAGATATCGCAAAGCGGATTGAGAACGAGATGGATTATCCGGGTCAGGTCAAAGTCAATATGATAAGAGAAAGCAGAATTGTTGACTACGCAAAGTGACAGGCTGAATTTCTTATTAGACAGAGAAAAATTATAGTAAGAACAATGGGTAAAGGAGAGAGCTTTTGTTTGGGCGCTTTGCTTTGCCCATTTACTTTTAGTAGGTTAAAGCAAAGCTTGCGGCTTGTTCAGCCGAAAATACCAATATCAACTGTTTACCGGAATAATGGAATTTGCATCTGACAAGTTATCATTATTTCAGTGTACAGCAGGCTTTTTGCCTGAATAACCTAAGGAGAGAGTAAAATGATATCTTTTGACGCTTCAAAATGTGTAGCCTGCAACAACTGTGTGAGGGTGTGCCCTGCAGTTGAAGCAAATATTGTCAAGCATGACGAAAACGGCAATCCATTTTTTTACATCGACAAGGATAAGTGTATCCGCTGTGGTGCATGCGTGAGAGTGTGTACTCATAAAGCAAGAAGCTTTGAAGACGATACCGAGCAATTCTGGAGCGATCTCAAAAAGGGTCAGAACATCGTGGTTATCTGTGCGCCCGCAATAAAGGTTTCGTTTGACGGGTGCTGGAGAAACGTGCTTGAAGTGCTTAACAAAAATGGCATTCAAAAAATATATGATGTGTCTTTTGGAGCGGATATCTGCACTTGGGGGCATATACGCTATCTTGAGAAAAACCCCGGGAAAAAGCTGATTTCGCAGCCTTGCCCTGCAATAGTGAATTATGTAAAAAAATACTGTCATGATACATTGAAGTATTTGTCACCCGTTCATTCTCCGATGCTTTGTACAGCGATTTATTTGAAAAAATACCTCGGAGAAACAGCGAAAATTGCTGCTTTGTCGCCTTGCATTGCGAAACAGGACGAGTTCAGGGAAACGGGTCTTGTTGATTACAATGTAACATTTGAGCGACTGGGCGAGCTGCTTCGGAAAAATGGAATTGATTTTGAAAAGCTGCGTTCTGTGCGCTCGGCTTTTGAGTTTTCGGGAATACAAGGAAGTATGGGTGCAATTTACCCAAGACCGGGCGGCTTGAAGGCTTGTCTTGAACTGGAAAATCCCAATCTGAATGTTATTACATCGGAAGGTACGGATTCGGTTTATAGAAATCTTGATTTGTATTCGTCCATAGCAGACAGAGATTTACCCGATGTGTTTGATGTTCTGTCGTGCGGTCACGGCTGTGGCAGCGGTCCTGCAATCGGAACGGCAATGTCGATTTATAAGATGAACGGCATTCTCAATGGAATTGAAAAATACAGCCGAAAAAATCGTGTGAAATTTGACAGTCGGCATCGTGATAAACAATTTCTCGGATTTGATAAAAAGCTGAAACTTGAGGACTTTGTACGGGAATATAAGCCCGAACATATAAAGCGCATAGCAGTTACCGATGCGCAAATAGAGGATATGCTTACCAAGATGGGAAAGCATACTGAAACAGAGCGGAATTATAACTGCCACGCCTGTGGTTTCACGACTTGCCACGATATGGCAGAAGCTATTCTCAAGGGGGTATCTTCGCTTTCAAGCTGCGCACAATACGTTCAGCAAGAAGCCAATGCCAAAAACGAACGTATCAGTCGGACGAACAGTGAAATTTCAAATGTCACTTCAGAGCTTAACCACGTTGTCGAACGGCTTACAGATACTATCAACAACGTGAATAACTCAGTTTCTGATATTTCAGAACTAAACACTATAAATCACTCGTCAGTAACATCTCTTTCGGAAATACTCGGAGAACTGCGTGTGCAGAGCGAACGCATAAATGACGCTATGCAGTCTATAAACAGCAGCGTTTCAGGATTTGCGGATACTACTCATAATATAAGCGACATTGCCAGACAGATAAATATTCTGTCGATTAACGCAAGCATAGAAGCCGCAAGAGCAGGAGAAGCAGGAAAGGGTTTTGCGGTTGTTGCAATGGAAGTAGGAAAACTTGCGTCCCACTCGCAGGAAGCAGTAACCGAAGCTGAAGCAGGCAACTCTCGTGTATTTGACGATATCAGGGTTGTAAATTCTGTTGTTGAAGAAATAAACTGCAAGATGGCTGAAATCAAAACCAGAATGGACGAAATCTGCGAAAACATTGCCGCGACAATGAACAAGGGTAACGATATAGGTGAAGCCATGACAAAAGTAACCGATATCAACGGTAATGTTGATAAGCTGATTTCAAGAGCAGAGGGGCTTTTGAAATAATATTGTTTTTTCGGTTTTGCTGAATTACAAATCCGCCTCGCATTGTGATACTACACAATGTGTGGCGG
>CAZTRH010000082.1:0-7682 GCA_964616605.1 uncultured Ruminococcus sp. | reverse complement strand
TAGTAAACAAAAAACAGGCGAAAAACTATTTAAAATACACATAAAAACATGGTTTTTAAAAAGCAATTTGAATTTTTAAAATTTTTTTGTGTCAAAAATCTTCCGGAAAATGCAAAAGATAATGTCTGAAACCACGTCTTTTATAATTCAGATTGCATTTACCATAAAAAGCTGTGATTTCTAATAGAAATCATTTCCTTGAAATGCAATATTATGCAATCCGGTGGAATTTTTCATAGAAATTTCACGCATTTGCGCTTGACAAAGAAAAACACATAGTTTATAATATACATAGGTGGCGCAATTCTTCCATTTGCGCTATATAGGGGAATGGCATTTTCGTTTAAAAGGAAGGTATGATATGGGGAATAATAAAAGACGGTTTTCTGTGCCGCTTGGGATAAAGATATGTGCTGCAGCTGCAGCTGCCGTATTGCTTTTTTCTCAGGGCAGTTTGCCTGTGAGTGTTGCGGTTGCTGATTCGCAATCGGTAATTGATCAGCTTGAAGCAAAGGCTGAACAGATCAGAAAAGAAAATCAGCAGCGTGAGCAGGAAATTAAAAATCTTAACGGCGATATTTCATCTAACAAGCAGTCTATGCAGACTGTAAGCAACCAGATTGACGGCGTTAAGGCGGAAATTCAGGCTTACAGCGAGCTTGTTACCGCAAAAATGCAGAATATTGATGAAAAGGCAGCTGAAATCGAAGCTGTGGAGTTGTCAATCGGTGATAAGGAAAATACCATCGAGGAGAAAAAGGCTCAGATAAAGGAGCTTGAAGCTCAGAACAAAGATAATCTTGCAAAATTTGCAAAACTTGCAAGGGCGATGTATATGAACGACTCGTCGGGAGTAATGCCTGTTCTTAATGGCTCTGATGATTGGTACAGCTATTTTGTTTATTCTGATGTTGTACGGAATATAAGCGGTCAGAATGCGGAGTTTATGCAGCGGCTGCAAAATTCTATCGACCATCAGAAAACGCTGATTTCTGAGCTTAATACCGATATTGATAATCTGGAAAGCGAAAAAGCGGATCTTGAAAAACAGAAAACCGATTATGAACAGCAAAAAGCTGATCTTGAACAGGAAATTTCCGATCTTGAGGTTCGTGTTGACGAGCAGCTTACATATTTAAATTCGCTTGCAGCTAAGAACTCTTCTCTTCAGAGTCAGGTCAACGGTATCAAAACGAAGATTGAAGCTGCAAACAAGGAGCTTGACACTCTTAACGCTGAGATTGAAGAAATTATCCGACTTGCACAGGAAGATAATAACAGCACCGCTTACTCGACAAGTTACAGATGGCCTGTAAGCGCTAAGTTCCAGACGCTTACCACTTACTTCGGATATGACGCATGGCGCGGCAGTACCCATTACGGAATTGATATTGCGAGTGCAGGCATCGGAGGCACCAACATCTATGCGGCGCAGTCGGGAACGGTTATAAAGGTTGTCAACAGCTGCACTCACAATTACGGAAAGAGCTATTATCAGTACTCCGCACAGTGCGGACACGGCGGCGGTTACGGAAACTATATTATTATCGACCATGGCAATGGAATGAGTACGGTATATGCTCACTGTCAGAGCGTTAATGTGAAAAACGGTCAGACTGTGACTAAGGGTGATGTAATTGGCACAGTAGGTACAACAGGCTGGTCAACAGGAAATCATTTACATTTTGAAGTCAGAAAGAACGGAAAGGCTGTAAATCCTCTTGATTACAAGCCTTACGCTATGATTTACTGATATAATCATTTCATGAAAAGAGCGGAGTTTGTCTTCGCTCTTTTTGATTTTTTGAAAGATTATTATGAAAAAATTTCAAAAAATGTTTTTTGTGCTTGACAATTCTGGCGAGGTTTGATATAATAGAACTAGTTTTATGATTTGGAGATGATGATGCAGTGGCTGGTGAACGTATGACTGTTGCCCGTGCAATGACTGAATGTCTGAAAGCAGAGGGCATTACCGAACTTTTTGGGTATCCCGGTGCGGCAATTTGCCCTTTTTACGATGAACTGTATAACAGTGAAATCCGTCATGTGCTTGTAAGGCACGAAGTAAACGCAGGTCATGCTGCGAGCGGATATGCACGAATTACAGGCAAACCTGCGGTTTGTGTTGCGACAAGCGGTCCGGGTGCGCTTAATCTGATTACTGCAATTGCAACTGCTTATATGGATTCTGTGCCTATGGTTATTATCACGGGTCAGGTTAATTCTGAACAAATCGGACGTGACGTTTTCCAGGAGGCTGATATTACAGGTTCTGCTGAACCTTTTGTAAAGCACAGCTATCTGCTTAACCGTCCTGAAGATACGGCTGAGGTTTTCAAGAGAGCGTTTTATATCGCAGGCACAGGCAGACGAGGTCCTGTTCTGATTGATGTGCCGTTTGACGTTCAGCTTGCCGAGATTGATTTCGAGTATCCCGAAACTGTGGATATACGTTCGTACAGACCAAGCACAAAAGGAAACGGATTCCAGATAAAGCGTGCAATTGCGGCTTTGAAATCCGCAAAGAAACCGCTTATTTGTGCGGGCGGCGGACTGTTTACGGGAAATGGCGTAAATCTTATGCGGCAGTTTGCTGAAAAGGGCGATATTCCCGTAGTTTCCACGATGATGGGTCTTGGTGCAATGCCCTCTGACAATCCCCTTTATTACGGTATGATAGGAATGCACGGAAAAAAAGCCGCGAACATTGCTGTTAATACCTGCGATGTGCTGTTCCTTTTCGGTGCAAGAGTCGGCGACAGAGCGATTGCTGCTATGGAGCAGCGAAATGATCTTACTGTTGTTCACATTGATATTGACCCTGCTGAAATAGGAAAGAATATAGAAGCAAATGTTCCGATTGTCGGCGATATTACGCTTGTTCTTGAACAGCTTCTTGCGCAGTTAGATGATGAAAAATTCTCGCACAGTGAGTGGAAAGCCGAACTGGAAAAAAATCGTGTTGATTTGCCGCCTGCGGAAGTTGAAAAGGGTTTTGTGAATCCGAAGTGGTTTATTCAGCAGCTTGACGAGAAGCTTCCCAAACATTCTGTTATCGTATCGGACGTTGGACAGAACCAGATCTGGGCGGCTGCGAATATTTCTCTTAAAGACGGACGTTTCCTGACTTCCGGCGGTATGGGTACTATGGGTTATTCGATCCCTGCTGCAATAGGTGCAAAGAGTGCGGATAGTTCTGCGGAGGTTGTAGCCATCTGCGGTGATGGATCTTTCCAGATGCAGTTCAACGAGATTGCAACTGCACTTCAGCACGATGTCAATATCAAGATTATCGTAATGAGCAACCATTACCTTGGAATGGTGCGTGAACTTCAGCAGCGTGCATACGAAAACCGCTTGATTGGAGTTTCTCTGGATAAAAGCCCTGATTTCACAAAGATAGCTGACGCTTATGGTATCGGCAGCATGAGAGTAACTGACAAGGCGTCTGCGATTGAGGGTATCGAAAAGCTTATTGCTTCGGACAGGCCATTTTTACTTGATGTGGCTGTTCCCGAATGTGAAAAGACTATTCTTTAACGGAGGGGTAAGATGAAGCATACAATTTCAGTTCTGGTTGAAAATCATGCAGGCGTGCTTGCCCGTGTTGCAGGTCTGTTTGCAAGACGTGGATTTAATATAGACAGCCTTGCCGTAGGAGTTACGGACGATGTCAATATCTCCCGTATAACAATCGTTGCAGACGGCAGCGCATATACGCTTGAGCAGATTGAAAAGCAGCTGAACAAGCTGATAGACGTTATCAAGGTTAAGACGCTTACTCCCGATAGTATGGTGCCTCGTGAACTTATTCTCATCAAGGTAAGCTGCACCGCAAAACAGCGTCCTGAGATTATCAGTATATGTGAGCTGTTTCACGGAAAGATTTCTGATATCTGCGCATCGTCAGTGACTATTGAAATGTCTGATAACGCACAGAATATCAATAATTTTGAGGAACTGCTGCGCCCATATGGAATAAAGGAAATTGTCCGTACAGGTACAATTGCTATTCAGAAAGGTGAACAGGCTGTGTCGCTCAAAAACTAATTTTTTTCAAGGCAACAACGCTTCCGGGCGGTATTGCGAAAACCATCAAGGCTTTTCAGACTGCCTTACAGCGCTAAAAATAATATCTTTAAAGGAGATTATACCAATGGCTAAACTTTATCATCAGGAAGACTGCAATCTGTCCCTCTTGGACGGCAAGACCGTTGCAATTATCGGTTATGGTTCTCAGGGTCACGCTCACGCTCTTAACCTCAAGGATAGCGGCGTAAAGGTTGTTATCGGTCTTTACGAGGGTTCCAAGAGCTGGAAGAAGGCAGAGGCTGCAGGTTTTGAAGTTTATACTGCTGCTGAGGCTGCTAAGAAGGCTGACATCATCATGATCCTTATCAATGATGAGCTTCAGGCTAAGCTTTACAAGGAGAGCATTGAGCCGAACCTTGAAGAAGGCAATATGCTTATGTTCGCTCATGGCTTTAATATTCATTTCGGCTGCATCAATGCTCCCAAGAATGTTGACGTTACAATGATCGCTCCTAAGGCTCCCGGTCACACTGTAAGAAGTGAGTTCCAGGCCGGTAAGGGTACTCCTTGCCTTATCGCTGTTCACCAGGATTACACAGGCAGAGCAAATGATCTCGCTCTCGCTTATGCAGCAGGTATAGGCGGCGCAAGAGCAGGCGTTCTTGAAACAACATTCAGAGTTGAAACTGAAACCGACCTCTTCGGTGAGCAGGCAGTTCTCTGCGGCGGTGTTTGCGCTCTTATGCAGGCAGGCTTTGAAACACTTGTTGAGGCGGGATATGACCCCAGAAACGCTTACTTTGAGTGCGTTCACGAGATGAAGCTTATCGTTGACCTTATCTATCAGAGCGGCTTCAGCGGAATGCGTTATTCTATCTCCAACACTGCTGAGTACGGTGATTACATCACAGGTCCGAAGATTGTAACAGACGAAACCAAGAAGGCAATGAAGAAGGTTCTTGCTGATATTCAGGACGGTACATTCGCTAAGGACTTCCTGCTTGATATGTCTGACGCAGGCAAGCAGACTCACTTCAAGGCTATGAGAAAGCTCCATGCTGAACATCAGCTTGAGCAGGTGGGCGAGGAAGTTCGCAAGCTTTACAGCTGGAACAACGAGGACGAAAAGCTTATCAATAACTAATAAGCTGTTTAAATTTGCAATATCTGAACCGCTTTTCTTTGGAAAGGCGGTTCTTTTTTTGTAGAAAACCTCTTGATTTTCTCTACAACATATAGTATAATTAATGTAAGTGTTTGTGTATTTTTGTGAGTATCAGATTTATTATGGAGGACGTATGGATAATTTTATTCAGATTGATGTTTTTACGAGCAGCGAGGCGGTAGACGGTGTTACTGCTGCACTTACGGATTATGGAATTACAGGTTTCATCATTCAGGACAGCGCAGATTTTGAGGATTTTCTTTCCGATAAAAACGCAAACTGGGACTATGTAGACGACAGTCTTATGGGACTTAAAACCGCTGAGCCAAAGATTACTTTCTATGTTCATGAGAATGCGCAGGGAAAGGAAATGCTGGAGCAAATCCGTGAGCTTCTTGCAAGATTTAATTCGATGAACGATGATGGTTTTTACGGGAATATCCGTATGGAACTTTCAAATGTCAAGGAAGAGGATTGGGCGAATAACTGGAAGAAGTATTACAAGCCGTTCCGCATTGGTAAAAGCCTTGTCGTAAAGCCTTCATGGGAGAATGTCGAGGCAAAGGACGGCGACAAAATTCTTGAAATCGACCCTGCTTCAACATTCGGCACAGGTCAGCACTATACAACTAAAATGGTAATGGAAACTCTTGAGGACGTAATCAAGGGCGGAGAGCGTGTGCTTGACCTTGGCTGCGGCAGCGGAATACTTACTATTGCGTCTTTTTTGTTTGGAGCAAAGTCTGCGGTGATTTGCGATATCTTCGAGAATGCTGTAAAGACAGCCTCTGAGAATATTGAAAAAAATGGTTTCAACGATTTCAGGGCGTTGTGTGGAAATATTATTGACGATGAGAAGCTTCGCAGCGATATCGGCGGCGGTTTTGACGTAGTTTGTGCGAATATAGTAGCCGACGTTATTATTGGAATGAGCGGTTTATTCGGAGAATTTCTTGCGGAAAACGGCACGCTTATTGTATCGGGAATAATTGACGAGCGTGTGGAAGAAGTTCTCAAATCACTTGAAGCAAATGGTTTCCGCCCTGTACTTCAGAAGAACGAAGAAGGCTGGAACTGTATACTCTGCAGAAGATAATAACGCTTTATCTCTGTTACGCATAGAATGCGGCAGGGGTGATTGCGTGGAGTTCATATATGTTTTTGGTTTGATGTTCCTTGTAATTTACGGAGCGGCTGCACTGGTTTTCCCGATTTTTTCGGTGCTATTTGGTGCGGCAGGCAGAAAAACAAGAAACAGGAATGACAGTGTGCAAAGGAATAGAAAACGGTGAGAGAGTCAAGGCAGTTGTCGGAAGAAAATCTTATTCATATTGAAGGCGATGTAGAGGACGTGGTTTATTATAACGAAGAAACCAACTACATCGTCCTTGATATGGACGTGAATGGCGAACTTGTCACAGCAGTCGGTATAATGGGCGATGTGCGTGAGGGTGAGCGTCTGAGTATGTATGGTGATTATGTTACCAATGCAAAATACGGCAGACAGTTTCAGGTGAATATTTTCGAGCGTTCACTGCCAAGCGGTAAAGACGCAGTGAGAAGATATCTCGGTTCGGGGGTTATAAATGGCGTTGGACCATCGCTTGCCAGAAAGATTGTTATGGCTTTCGGTGAAAAGACGCTGGATATTATCGAAAACGACCCTGTTCAGCTTTCGGATATCAGCGGCATTACCGCTGAAAAAGCGAAGAAGATTGGCGAGGATTTTCATAATATTACGGGACTGCGAAAGGTAATGACCTTTTTCTCGAAATACTCTGTACCGAATTTCGTGATTGCTGCTGCGTGGAAACTGTATGGAACAGACCTTATCCGTGCGGTTAAGGATAATCCGTATTGCCTTTGCGGCGGCGGAATTGATATGCGGTTTGAGGACGCCGAACGTATAGCTGAAGATATGCAGTTCCCGAAAGACAGCGAAGAGCGTGCTTTTGCCGGAATTATCGCTGTGCTTCGCAGTGCGGCAGACGACGGAAATTGCTGTATCCGTGAGAGCGAACTTTCGGAGATTGTAACATCAAAGCTTGTTGTAAATGATAGTTTGTATTACTCTGCGCTTTTGTATGCGCAGAACAGGGAAGATATCGTTGTTTCTGATATTTATGACGCAAAATATGTTTACTTGTCGGAATATTATCACGCTGAAACATACATTTCCAAAAAGCTTGCTGAGATGATGAAACGCAGCAGTGCTGAACCTGTTGATTTCTCCGGGGAGATAAGTAAGATAGCTGCGGAAAAGGGGATTGAGTACGAACAACGTCAATGCGATGCCATAAATGCTGGTCTTAATAATCACGTCTTTATACTTACAGGCGGTCCGGGTACAGGCAAAACAACAACCCTCAACGGTGTAATTGAACTGTGCAAGCGCCGCAGACTGCGTATAAAGCTTGCAGCACCTACCTTGTCGGAATATTATCACGCTGAAACATACATTTCCAAAAAGCTTGCTGAGATG
>CAZTRH010000081.1:0-7696 GCA_964616605.1 uncultured Ruminococcus sp. | reverse complement strand
ACCGCTTATACAGCGGAAGTCGCAGACGGAGAGGAAACCTTAACGGAGTATATAGCTCCCCGTGGTTTTTCGTCTAAAAAACCAATCATGTTTGTTATTCTGGGTGCAGTATTGTCAGAGTGCGTTACAGCGAAAGATTACTGTATCGGCGGCTGATTGCCGGAGGACGCTTTTAACTTCTTCTCCGCTATGCCATACCCAAATGAAATGCACAGCATAGTTATTCCGAATCCTATAAACATCAATGTCTTTGCCATAGGATTAAGCCCCGTGAAATCAAACAAAAACAGCTTTGCGGACGCCAACAGCACCAATGCCAGACCAAACCGTCTAAGCAGAGTGTTTAGTTTTGCAAAACCCCATACTATCCACACCGCAGCAGCTACTATATATATTACGCTTATAATCCAGCTTGAAAAAGCCACGGTATTGTTCATGCCAAGCACCGCTGTAAGCGACGCTAAAGCATATCCCGATACTATCAGACCGACCGCTTTTGAAAATTTCTCTTTTCTCAGCGTTATCTGAACCGTAAGGTCAAGCACTGTAAGGACGGATATAACGTTTACTGTTATGTTTACTAAAACAAATAATAATCCGAATTCTACTTCCCTCAGATTTGCTGTAAGCACAATTAAATTTGCATACAGCAGATTTCCCATTCCGATTGTGTAAAATCCGATGGAAAAACCAAATCCGAACGCTTTTAAGAACTTGGGTTTTCCAACCGCAAAGCCAAGCACAAGCCATATGCAGGCGGCTATAAGAACACACAGAAGTCTTGACTCTGCCCGACTGAACAGTGCCTCTCTCAAAGCGTCATATGCGTCCTTTGAAACAAGCACATTCAGCAGAATGCCGGCATTCGTGAACGCTGCACAGGTGTACAGACGAAATCCGTTTGTTTCGTGCTTTTCCGTTATAATGTATACAGCCATCAGCGCAAACCACAGAACAAGGTTTGTTACACAGCCGAATACACGCTCTGCGCCTTCTTCGCCGAACAAAACCGGTATGAAGAATATTTCCGAAAAGCCAAGCAGTGAAAAGCCCCAGACCGAAAACAGCTTTCGTCCCATTATCACGCCTGCCGCAATCAGAATAACGCAGAATATATGAAGTCCTGCATACACAGCCGTATCGCCGTATGTACACAAGCACAGGCACAGTGCAAGTATCACCGAAGCAATCACAAAGTTGTATACCGCTGTACACACTCCGCACCGTCCGCCAGACCGCAATTCATATTCCACTGCGATAATTTCAAGTATCACCGCCAGAACCGCACAGCCTATTCCTGCTATTACTTCGCTGTAAAGCGCTGAATGCAATAAAACCGGGGTTATTATCACAAGGTATCCCAGAGTAATACATAAAGCCGTCATTTCAGACGTTTTCAGCCTGCCGCCGTCCTGCGAGGCGTTAAGAAACAGTCCGCTTATATAACACGCACTGCCGCAAAGCGCAAATATAAGCGGAAAAAGATACTGATAATCATACGGGAAAACCGAGTAATCTCTGAAACTGCCATATTCGCACTTCAATGAACTTATAAATTCGGCGATTACGAAAAACGACTGGAGCATTGCAGCGCACACGCCGAAAACATACGGCACTGTGTAATTACTGCGCCGTGATATAATTGCGCTCCCTGCGTGAATTGCCACAAGGCACGCTGCGCCGATGCACACGGCGGAAATGCTGCTGTTAGCTGCAAAAATCGGAAGGCACGCCGCAATCTGCGTTACTATAAGCAACACTTGATTTTTATATCGCATTGAAAGGAAAAAGCCTGCCGCGGCAATCATAAGTCCCAGTGCCTGAGCCACTTCGCCGCCCCACAGTTCAAATCCAAATCTGCCGATAAGCACGCTTACAAACAGCTCTGCTATTCCTCCCATACTAAGTGCCGCCGCAAAAACAGCGGACGACCGCCTGCGGAACAGCTCGCCGCTCACCAGCATAACAACACCTACCAACAGCACCATCGCCATTCGCAGCGCAGTCGGCAGATATCCTTCCGAAGCCGCAGAAAACGCTATAATTCCAACGATTATAAAAAGAACGCCGATTTTGCTCAGCAGATTTACTCCGACAAACAGTTCGCCTTTTGATACACCTTGAGGAATGTTGCTTGATTGGTTGTTATAACGATTATCGGGATTGTTGTTCATTATGTTTCTCTCCTTTCAGAAAAGCTTCACTCGTTATTTATTATAACTTAGGCAAGATGTCCCCAAGCCTGCGAACCGAACTTCGTTCGGTACGGCCACGTTAAATGACGGGGCAAGCCCCTTATTGAAATTATACCATAATATTTTTGCAATTGCAATATATTTCATTAAAAAAACACAAGCGTTTGGTGAATATGTCTTGACTAATTGAAAAAAATGTGATACAATAAACTAGAATGGACTATAATATTCATTTGGAATTATCTGTCAGCACACAGCTGCTGACAGAAAAATAATAAGGAGTGTAGAAAACCTTGAAAAGCAGAATAACAAAGCCCGTGTTTTTCATTGTTCTTGTGCTGATAGTATTGTTCTCTCTTCTGTCAACACTGGGCATTGAAACATATTACGGCGACGTAAAGACCACCTATATCAGGGGTATTGACGACATCAGATGGGGAATTGATATCCGAGGCGGTGTAAATGTTACATTCGGCGTTCCCGAAGATTATGCGGCTGAAAACGAGATAACAGAGTCCGATATTGACGCTGCAAAGTCGATAATCGAAACCCGTCTTATCGACAAGGGAATAAACGATTATGAAGTTTATACCGACTATGCGACAAAAGCAATTATCGTGCAGTTCCCGTGGCAGAGCGATGATACTTCGTTCGACCCACAGGCAGCCGTAAGCGAAATCGGCGAAACTGCGCTGCTCACTTTCCGCGAGGGATATGAAGTTGACGACGAGGGACTGCCCACAGGCGATACCGAAACCGTTATCCTTACAGGTAAGGACGTAAAGAAAGCAGAAGCAGGCTACATCAGAAACGACAGCAACGCCATTGAATGGATAGTATCCCTTGAATTTCAGGAAAGCGGCAAGGAAGCCTTTGCTGAAGCTACAGGACGACTTGTAGATGATTATATTTCCATCTGGATGGACGATTTGTGCATCTCCTATCCCAGGGTAAATCAGGCAATTACCGATGGCTCCTGCCAGATTTCGGGCGACTTTACCGATACGGAAGCCAAGGCGCTTGCCGACAAGATAAACGGCGGTGCGTTGCCTTTTGAACTTGAAACAAAGAGCCTTTCGACTATCTCGCCTATCCTTGGTATGGGCGCAAGAAATGCAATGGCAATCGCAGGCGTTATCGCATTTGCGGTAATTGCCGTGTTTATGATTGCATACTACCGTTTGCCCGGATTTGTTGCGGTAATCGCACTTGCGGGACAGGTTGCAGGTATGTTTGCAGCTATTACAGGATTTTTCGGGTTTAATAATGCGTCCTCCCTCACAATTCCAGGTATCGCAGGTATTATTCTGTCGGTTGGTATGGGCGTTGACGCAAACGTAATTTCCGCTGAGCGTATCAGAGAAGAATTGAGATCGGGACGCACCATTGACGGCGCAGTTAAGAACGGTTTTGCCCGTGGATTTACGGCAATTCTCGACTCTAACCTCACTATTATCATAGTTGCCGTTATTCTGATGCTTGTATTCGGCACATGGTTCGGCGCTTCCACAGACGGCACTATTTACTCGTTCGGATTTACGCTGTTGGTCGGCGTAATTATGAACTTTATTATGGCTTGCTGGGCAACAAGACTTATGACAGTATCGCTTTCTAAGTTCAAGTGCTTCAGAAAGCCCGAACTGTTCGGTGTGTCCTCCAAGGAACTCAGCGGCAATGCTGAAAGCGGCAAGACAACCGTTCAGGAAATCGACGTAAAGGCAAAAACAAACGCTGATTTTGTCGGCAAGAGAAAAGTATTCCTCATCATTTCCGCCGTTCTTATTGCGGCTACTGTGATCTGCACATTTGCAATCGGCGTTGATGTTGATATACGCTTCAAGGGCGGTACAATTGCAACGTATTCCTACACAGGCGAAATTGATACAAATGCTGTAAAGGCTACGGTTGAAGCGCTTGGCACTCCGAAGGCGACAGTCACCACGGGTACAGGCTTCGGCGAAGAGGGACTGAACACAATCAATATTTCATTCGCTGCCGATGAGAAGATGAACGATGAAATGCTCCAGGGCATTAGCGATGAACTTGCAGGAGCGTATTCCGACAACAATATTCAGAACCTCGATGTTACAAACGTTTCGGCTTCTGCCGGTACGCAGTTTATGGTAAGCTGCATTATCGCAGTTGCTGCTGCGTTCATTCTTCTTGTAATTTACATTGCATTCCGTTTCAAGAAGATAGGCGGCTGGAGCGCAGGCGTTATTGCAATTCTCTGCCTGCTGCACGATGTAATCATCACTTATGCGGTGTTTGTATTCGGCAGAATGTCGCTTGACTCCAACTTTATGGCAGTTATACTGACGCTGCTTGGATACTCCATCAACAATACTATCATCATCTACGACCGTCTGCGCGAAAACCGTGCTAAGTACGGCAAGAAGATGACCGACAGAGAGCTTGTAAACCTGTCGATAAATCAGACTCTTTCACGTTCGATTATCACAACGGCTACTACCGTTTCGGCTATGCTGTCGGTATCCATTGTCTGTGCTGTTATGGGCGTAACGTCTATCCTGTCGTTCTCTGTTCCTCTTTCAATTGGTATGCTTGTTGGTTTCTATTCTTCGCTGTGCCTTGCAGGACCGTTCTGGATCTGGTGGCAAGAGCGCAAGGAAGCAAAGAAAGCTGCCGCAAAATAAAGCGAACGCTTTCTCTTGCAGGATTTAACCGCAGCACAACAGCGGTGATGAATTAAAACTTCCGCCGTGCAGCCACTGTACGGCGGATTTTTTTTCAAGGAGAACGCTATGAAAAAGCAAGCCTTTGACGCAATAATCTTCGACCTTGACGGAACGCTGTGGGACAGTGCGGAAAATGTTGCGCGTTCGTGGAACGCCGCTATAAAGCAGCAGCGTTTTACAAAATCCGACATCATGAACGTTATGGGACTTACGATGGACGAAATAGCCGCAAGATTTTTCCCCGACAAGAGCGAGAAAGAGCGGCGTGATATTATTGCTGTGTGCTGTCGTTATGAAAACGAATATCTTCGCACTCACGGAGGCGTGATTTTCCGCAATACCAAAAGCACGCTCAGAGCGCTTTCGAAAAAATATCCGCTTTATATAGTAAGCAACTGCCAGCAAGGCTATATAGAAGCGTTTCTTGAATACTACAAGCTGGATAAAGTGATAAAAGGCGCGCTGTGCTGGGGCGACACAAAACTTCCCAAAGCAGATAACATCAGCCTTCTGATGAAAACCAACAGACTGAAAAAAGCATTGTATGTGGGAGATACGCAGGGCGACTGCAACAGCGCATACAAAGCAGGGGCAAAATTTGCGTTTGCGGAATACGGTTTTGGGAAAGCCGACAGGTACGATTACAGGCTTCAGGATATCTCACAGCTTACGCATTGCCTTGCGCCTGTCAGAAAATCGAAGGCTATTGAAGCAATAGGCAATGTTTTTGAAGTAATAGTTGATATTGCAGATTTTATTTTTGACATTCAATAAGGGGCTTGCCCCGTCATTTAACGTGGCAAGGGTTGGCTTTGCAGAGCCGAACGAAGTTCGGTTCGCAGGCTTGGGGACATCTTGCCTAAGTTATTATAAATTGATTGCGGAGGTGACGCTGAATGGCTTCAATGTGCGATGAATGCACACATTATGTATATGACGAGGAATACGAATGCTACACCTGCCTTGTAAACCTTGACGAGGACGAAATGTATCAGTTCCTGAAAGGAACAAATTATAACTGTCCTTATTATGAATTGGACGATGAATACAAACTTGCGAGAAAACAGTAACAACGATAGCTCAGGAGAATTGATATGAAATGTTCGAATTGCGGAAATAAACTGAACTCCAATTCGGTGTTCTGCCCTTTTTGCGGTACAAAAGCCAGAAAGTATCAGAACGCAAATCGCATATCGCTTAAATGTCGGTATTGTAATGGTACAATGGAAGCCGGTGAGGATAATTCCGTTATTGAATGCCCATACTGCGGCTCAAAGGAACTCATTTTCTTCAAAGAGAAAAAAGAGAAGCCGTCCACAGACGAAAAGCGTTCGGGAAATGGGTTTCCGGTTGTGCTGTTGATTTTGTTTGCAATAGCTTTTGCTGTAACCGCTATCGGCTGCCTCACTGAACGGCTCTATGTTTCGGGATTTCTGGCAGCTGTGCAGACCATTTGCTTTATTATGGCGATGGCGCTTAGAAAATCGAATAGTATTAAGCAGTATATCCCGACGGTTATAATAGCTTTGGGGTGCATTCTCTCAATTCCGACTATCGCTTCATGTACTTACGATATTGAAATGGGCAATAACATAGCCGATACCGACTGGAACGTGATATTCCTTTCGGATAAAGTTCCTGAGCCGCCATCAAAGAAAATAGATATACATTACAATACGGACAAGGAATGCAGAATAAATATTCATAAAATCTCACAAGAAGATTATTACCGTTATCTTGCCGAATGCAAAAATATGGGCTATACCAACGAAACATCGGAGCTTACCCACGATTTTACGGGATATGACAGCGAGGGATACGGTTTATCGCTGAGTTATTATTCCTCGTATGATGAAATGCGTGTAGAACTAACCGCCCCAACTGTGCTTTCCGACCTTAACTGGGACGCTCACCATATATGCACGGCGCTGCCGAACCCCCCCCTCCGACAGCGGCTCGTTTGAGGTTGAATATGCCGACTATACCGAGGTTATAATCGGCAATGTAACCCCGTCTGACCACAGCTCATACCTTGCACAGTGCAAGGATATGGGATATACGATTGAAGCGGTAAACGATGAAAGATCGTATAACGCATATAATCCCGACGGTTATGAGCTGGAGCTTTCGTATAATTCGGGCAATAAGGAAATGAAAATTGTTCTTCATTTTCCGATGGAGTTTGAACAGATTGAATTCCCGTCAACGGGAATAGGTTCTCTGCTGCCTGTGCCAAAGTCGCTTTCGGGCAGCGTCAGAATGATGAACGAATGGCATTATTCGGTGTATATTGACAATATGTCCCGTGCAGATGTAAACGAATATGTGGACAGCTGTATACAGTCGGGATTTTCCAAAAAAATATACAGATATGACAATAGTTTCTGGGCGGAAAATTCCGGAGATGTGTCGATTGAAGTGCTTTACGAGGGAAACAACGTGATGTATATACAGATAAGCGGCCCTTCTGATAAAGATTACTCGTCGCTTAAAAGAGATTGATAAACTGAGCCGCTCTTCATGAGCGGCTTTTTCAAGCTAATGCTTTGCAGCTTTGCTCTGTTAAAAACACTTTATTCGGCACTCCAATGGATATGCTTATTTCTCACGATGTGCAGAAACACTTTGTCTAACTTTGTCGGAAATAACGAATATTTCAAAATAATTTTGTCTTATTCTAACAGAACTTACAAAAAACTCTTGAAAGATTGTTACAAAAGGTGTATAATGAGTGTGTGCGTCTGAAAGGCGGACTGCCACAGACTGTCTTTATTGAAATATAAAACACGAAAGAGGTAATCC
>CAZTRH010000080.1:0-7913 GCA_964616605.1 uncultured Ruminococcus sp. | reverse complement strand
CGGGGATATTTCATATATCTGCGGTAAGCGCAGCGAGGAGCGTCTGCAGCTTACGGATATGATTATTTCGTCTGTTGTAAGCACAACTCACCCTGATGATACGGAGTTGTGGGTATTTGATTTTGGCAGCGGAGAGCTTATGCGATATGCTCAGAACACTGCACCGCATTTCAGATTTCTGGTTGCGGACGGCAGTGCTGAAACGGCTCTTGACGCTCTTGATTCTTTGGACAGAGAGCTTGAGTACAGAATAAATCTGTTTGATGAAAACGGCTGGAAAAATTATGGGGAAGTTCCGCAGAATGAGTATCTGCCCAGAATAGTTGTTGTAATAAATGAGTTCCCTGTGGTTACTGCAAAAATTGCAAAGTCTGTTCTGTTCGGCAGAAGCTATGAAACAAAGCTGAACAGCGTACTGAAATACTGCGGAAATTACGGAATGCACTTTGTACTTATTGGTGAGAGCTTCTCTGAAAATGGAAAAGTTCCCGGCTGCTTTAAGAATTGTACGATACATAGTGCCGCAGCTCTTACTTCATGTGATATTGATGTGAGCGAGATGTTCAATGGATTTTCTCTGCGTGAGGGAGAACTGTCCTCTCTCCGAAGAGTGCCTTCGGGAAGCGTCTATGCCGCAGTCCAAGGTTTTGGCGGCTCTATGGTTCGTTTGGCAAATCAGCCTCTTGAGAATAATGATGTTTATTCGCCAATCCCTGAGTTTACAGCTGATAACGATACTTACGTTGAGAAATATCCGCTTATTATCAACAGAAAGTATATGCCTCTCTATGAAGAACGCCACGATGAGCGTACGCAGTATATTTCCCAGAGAGCAAGCGGTGAAACTCTGCTGTTCCTTGGCGAGCCATGCAGACTTGAAGCCGAGTATCCCATTCATCTTTATAATGATTTTGGTGAGAATTTACTTGCTGTTGTGCCTGCGCGTGAAAAGAATAACGGATTGAGTGTTGCTTTTGCAGTTTTGTCGTCGTTGTGCGAACAGGAAATTCCTGTTGAAATTCTTGCATTCAGAAGCAATCCCGTATACGATGAAATGATGCGCATTGGTGCTGCTCAGGGTATTCAGGTGTTCGAGGGCGATACTGCTGTGGGACGAGTGAAGGAGTTGGCTGCTGATATTGCTGAAGGCAGACATTCAAATTCGTTTGAGATTGTACTTGGCGGTGATACATTGTACGCTGCAATGGGTGCAGATGATGCAATCGGCAATCTTAAGAAAGCTCTTGTAAAGGGACCTAGCCTTGGTGTGCATTTTATGTTTGTTGCATCGAGCGTTTCGCAGTTTGGTTCTGGTTTCTTCTCGCTGTTCAAGCATAAGATAGTGTTCCCATGTTCACTTGCTGACGCAGAAAAGGTTCTGCGTGAGCCTAATATTGAGCTTCCCGAAAATGCTTTCAGACTGTCGGGCGAGGGTGATGAGATTACTGTTATGCCGTACATTATCTAAAACCGAGCTTTTTAAATCCGCTCTGAAATCGGAGCGGATTTATTGTATAAAAAAATCCTGTCGTATTATCAACGACAGGATTTTTTGTATTACTTATTGTTTTCCTTGAGGAGGTCACGGATTTCAGTAAGCAGAACTTCTTCCTTTGACGGCTCAGGGGGAGCAGCAGGTTTTGCTTCTTCCTTCTTTTTGCCTATGGTAAGGAGTTTGTTCATACCTTTTATAAGCAGGAAGAGAATGAAAGCCATAATTACAAAGTTGATTACAGCCGAGAGAAATTCACCATAGTTGAAATCAATTC
The DNA here is from genome assembly GCA_964616605.1 of uncultured Ruminococcus sp. Taxonomy (GTDB): domain Bacteria; phylum Bacillota; class Clostridia; order Oscillospirales; family Ruminococcaceae; genus CAG-115. The sequence continues at coordinate 6,144 of CAZTRH010000080.1, read as the reverse complement.
CGTTTACAGTGAACTTTCCGCCTATGTAGATAGGATTGCCGTTTTCATCGTGTTGAACACCGCCCATAAGCAGTGCAATCAAAGGGTTGATAAAGCAATTTGTGAGCGATGTTACAATGCTTTGAAAAGCGCCGCCGATGATAACGCCGACTGCCATGCTCATTACATTTCCCTTGAGGGCAAATGTCTTAAATTCTTCGAAAAACTTTTTCATATTAAACTTCCTTTCTTTATTAACAGGCAGCTTCAACGGTTTGAAGCCGCCTGATTTAAAACTTATATTTACAACAACTTTTTCAGATATTCGCCTGTATGCGACTTTTTGTTGGCAGCGATTTTTTCAGGTGTGCCTTTAGCAACAACCGTGCCGCCGCCATCGCCTCCCTCAGGTCCCATATCTATTATATAATCAGCCGTTTTTATAACGTCAAGATTATGCTCGATTACAAGAACTGTGTTTCCTGCGTCTGTCAGTTTCTGGAGAATGTCAATCAGTTTCTTTACGTCATCGGTATGGAGTCCCGTAGTTGGCTCGTCCAGAATATAAATCGTTTTTCCTGTTGAACGCTTGGATAGTTCGGCAGCGAGTTTTATACGCTGCGCTTCACCTCCCGATAGAGTAGTTGAACTTTGACCTATCTTGACATATCCTAAGCCCACTTCATCAAGCGTTTTAAGCTTGTTATATATTCTCGGAATGTTGGCAAAGAACTCTACGCCTTCCGATACCGTCATTTCAAGAACGTCATAAATGCTTTTGCCTTTGTATTTAACTTCCAGAGTTTCACGGTTATAACGCTGTCCCTTGCAGACCTCACAAGGAACATAGATATCGGGCAAGAAGTGCATTTCAATCTTCAGTATTCCATCGCCCTCGCACGCTTCACATCTGCCGCCTTTCACGTTGAATGAGAAACGTCCTGCGGCATAGCCACGGGTTTTTGCGTCATTTGTCTGTGCGAAAAGTTCACGGATTTCGGTGAACACTCCCGTATACGTTGCAGGGTTTGAACGTGGAGTTCTTCCGATAGGGGACTGGTCAATCATAATAACTTTATCGAGGTTTTCAGTGCCTTTCATATCTTTGAACTTACCTGCACGCACTCTGCCACGATTGAGCTTTCCGAAAAGATGTTTATATACTATTTCGTTTACAAGCGAGCTTTTGCCGCTGCCCGAAACACCTGTAACACAAGTGAAAAGTCCTATCGGTATATCAACGGTTACTTTTTTAAGATTATTTTCTTCTGCACCGATTACAGAAAGCCATTTATCAGATGGAGTACGCCGCTTTTCGGGGAGGGGAATGGTTTTCTTTCCACTGAGATATTGTCCTGTTACAGACTCGTCACATTTCAGTATACCGTCAACCGTGCCGCTGTACACAACGTTTCCGCCGTGAACTCCAGCGGCAGGACCGATATCCACTATCCAATCTGCGGCACGCATTGTATCTTCATCGTGTTCGACAACAATAAGCGTATTCCCCAGATCACGCAGCTTTTTCAGCGTTGCAATCAATTTGTCGTTGTCACGCTGATGAAGTCCGATGCTAGGCTCATCAAGGATATATAAAACTCCTGTCAGAGCGCTTCCTATCTGTGTTGCAAGCCGTATACGCTGACTTTCGCCGCCAGACAAAGTGCCTGCCGAACGTGAGAGCGTGAGGTATTCCAGTCCCACAGACCGGAGAAATCCCAATCTTGCTTTGATTTCCTTTAAAATCTGACCTGCGATCATCATATCACGCTTTGAAAGTTCGAGATTTTCTATGAAATCCAGTGCTTTTACAACGGACATCTTGCAGAAATCGCTGATATTCAGACCGCCTACCGTTACGGCAAGCGCTGTGTCGTTAAGTCTTTCTCCGTGACATTTCGGACAGACAACATCGCTCATAAAATCTTCTATGCCGTCTTTCGCATAAGAAATTGCTGAAGCTTCGTCATAGCGCCTTTGCATATTGTTTACAACGCCCTCAAACTCAGTCTGATACTGACCACCGCCTTGATTGCGAGGACGTTTTACAAGAATTTTTTCGCCTTTTGTTCCGTAAAGCAGCTCATCGAGCGCTTTTTTTGGAATATCGGAGATAGGGTCATCAACGGAAAAACCGTGTCTTTCAGCGAGAGCGTCAAAGTACATTGCTGCGATAGTGCCATCATTGTAATTCCAGCCGTATGACTTAATAGCACCCTCACGGATAGATAGTCCCTTGTTCGGGATAATGAGTTCGGGGTCTATTCTGCGGTAACAGCCAAGTCCCGTACAATCGGGACACGCACCGAAGGGATTGTTGAACGAGAACATTCTGGGAACAAGCTCGTCAATTGAAACGCCGTGTTCGGGACAGGAATAATTCTGTGAGAAGTGAAGTTCCTCTCCGTCGATTACGTCTATATAAACCAGTCCGTCCGTCAGTGAGCCTGCGGTTTCTATGCTGTCTGTCAGACGCGATTTGACGCCGTCCTTGATTACAAGACGGTCAACGATTATTTCAATTGAGTGCTTGATGTTTTTTTCAAGGGAAATATTTTCGGAGAGGTCGTAGGTTATGCCATCGGCACGCACTCTCGAAAAGCCCGATTTCTTTGCAGCTTCAAATTCTTTTTTATGTTCGCCCTTTCGTCCTCTCACGACAGGAGCAAGTACCTGGAATTTGGTTTTTTCGGGAAGTTCCATAACCTTGTCAACTATTTCGTCAATAGTCTGCTGACGGATTTCTCTGCCGCACACCGGGCAGTGGGGTATTCCAATTCTTGCGTACATCAAACGCAGATAGTCATATATTTCTGTTACAGTGCCGACCGTTGAACGGGGGTTTTTAGAGGTTGTTTTCTGATCGATGGAAATTGCGGGGGAAAGTCCCTCTATGCTGTCTACATCAGGCTTTTCCATCTGACCGAGAAACATTCTTGCATAGCTTGAAAGGCTTTCCATATACCGCCGCTGACCATCAGCGAAAATCGTATCAAAAGCAAGCGAGCTTTTACCCGAACCTGACACACCCGACAGAACAACCAGCTTGTCCCGTGGAATAGTTACGTCAATATTGTTGAGGTTATGCTCTCTTGCGCCTTTGATTATTATTTTATCGTTTGCCAAATTCTAATCCTTTCTTTATGCGCCTGTGATTTCTTTGATTTTGTCACGGAGGTATGCGGCGTGTTCAAAATCAAGCAGTTTTGCGGCTTTCTTCATTTCGATTGTATACCGCTCAACCAACTTTTCACGTTCTGCACGAGGCATTTTCTTATAATCGCCCTTTGGCTTTTTATCGTTCTTTTTAGTGATTTCCAGTACGTCACGGACTTCCTTGACAATTGTTTTCGGGATAATTCCGTTTACTGTGTTGTAATTCTGCTGAATTTCACGACGTCGCTGAGTTTCTGTGATGGCAGCCTCCATTGAGCGTGTTACCTCATCAGCATACATTATAACAGTTCCTTCAGCGTTTCGTGCGGCTCTTCCTATTGTCTGCACAAGCGAGGTTTCCGAACGCAGAAAGCCCTCCTTGTCTGCGTCAAGTATAGCCACAAGCGATACTTCGGGAATATCCAGTCCCTCACGCAGGAGGTTTATTCCAACTAGAACGTCAAACTCTCCCGAACGTAAGTCACGGATTATTTCCATACGTTCCATAGTGTCGATATCGTGGTGCATATACCGAACTTTGATTGACGCTTTATCAAGGTATTGGGTAAGATCTTCAGCCATTTTCTTGGTAAGCGTGGTCACAAGAACACGCTGTTTTTTTGCCGTGCGTGTATTGATTTCGGAAATCAGATCTTCAATCTGCCCCTCAGTCGGTTTTACTATGATTTCGGGGTCAAGAAGCCCTGTTGGTCGGATAATCTGCTCTGCAATGCGTGTTGAATGCTCTCTCTCAAAATCTCCCGGTGTAGCTGAAACATACACAATCTGATTGAGTTTGTTGTAAAACTCGTCAAAATTCAGCGGACGGTTGTCGTATGCACACGGCAGCCTGAATCCATAGTCCACAAGGTTTTTCTTTCGCGCAACATCTCCGCCGTACATACCACGCACCTGCGGCAGAGTAACGTGGCTCTCGTCAATCATCAGAAGAAAGTCGTCGGGGAAGTGGTCGATAAGGGTTATCGGGGTGCTTCCCGGTGGTCTGCGGGCAAGTACACGGGAGTAGTTTTCAATGCCCTTGCACATTCCGATTTCACGGAGCATTTCAATGTCATAGCGTGTCCGCTGTTCAATACGCTGCGCTTCAATCAGTTTATTGCTGTCTTGGAAGAACTTTATGCGTTCTTCCATTTCCTGTTCAAGGTCGGCAAGTGCGTCGTCAAGTTTATCCTTGCCTATAATATAATGTGACGCAGGGAATATGATTGCGTGAAGGAGTGTTGTTCTTGAGTTTCCTGTTACAACGTCAAATTCGGAAATTCTGTCTATTTCATCGCCGAAGAACTCAATTCGCACAGCCTGTTCGTTTATGCTGCCGGCAGGGAAAATCTCGACAGTATCGCCCTTTACACGAAATTTGTTTCGTGTAAAGCTGATTTCGTTGCGTTCGTATTGCATACTTACAAGTTTTGCTATTACTTCGTCACGGGAAATCTCCTGTCCTTGTCTTACAGAAAGTACATTTTCACGATAATCTTCGGGACTTCCCAATGAATAGATGCACGAAACACTTGATACCACGATTACATCACGTCTTTCAGCGAGAGAAGCGGTTGCGGAGTGACGTAAACGATCAATTTCATCGTTTATTGAACTGTCTTTTTCTATATAAGCGTCCGTTGATGGGATATAGGCTTCGGGTTGGTAATAGTCATAGTAGCTTACAAAAAATTCAACGGCATTATTTGGGAAAAACTCACGAAATTCAGCGCAAAGCTGTGCTGCAAGAGTTTTATTGTGTGCAAGAATAAGCGTTGGCTTATTGACATTTGCAATGATATTTGCCATTGTGAAAGTTTTGCCCGAACCTGTTACACCAAGCAGAGTCTGTTCCTTGTCACCGCGGAGAATACCTTCTGATAGCGCAGTTATTGCTTCGGGCTGGTCGCCTGTGGGTTTGTATTCTGAATGAAGTTCAAACTTATCCATAGTATTTCTCCTTAAACGGTATTTTCGGGCGTTATTAAGTGAAAATGTTCATATTCATCGGATTAGTGCAAAATATCCCCCTTTGTAAATTTTACTGTCGGGGGATAATTTATACTGTTCTGCTGATGAAAAATCAACAATTATATAAGTTTTGCAAACCATGAAGTATGAACATTGTAAGGGTGTGCAACTCAATCATGGAGTCCACATATCTCCTAGCAAATATGAAGCCCGCATGGAATACGACTGCTCAACATCAATTATAATGTGGTCGTCAAGAGTAATTCCGACAGATCTCAAAAGCATACTTATTTTTCTCGTGAAAACGACATCAGAAGAAGATGGGAGAACGTTTTTTCCGTTGTGGGAATGCACAAGAACCACATAAGAAGAATTTCCGTTAAGCGCGTGTTTTACAAGCAGCTTATTCTCAGCTTCCGCCATAGATGTTGTTTTTCCGTTGAAAAAGAGTTTGCTTAACAATGCGTGCCTTTTATCAAGAAACAACGCCATGAATTGTTCGTCAAAGGAAAAATCCATTATTTTCCGTGCGTATTCTTCTATGTCTTTTAAACTTTTAAGAATAATTCCGCTGGGTGCATCGCTCTCTGAAAGATATCTGGATAATGCACCAAAATAGTTTAATTGAAAAGCGCTTGTTTCACCAAAACCTTTGATTTTTGTCAATTCACTCTCCGATGCATTCAGCACGCCATAAAGTGAGCCAAAATTGTTTATAAGATTGTGAGCAAGTTCATTAGTATTTATTCTTGGAAAGATAGAATATAACAATACTTCAAGTTTTTCGTGATCCTCAAAGCATTCAATTCCGTTATTACGAAATTTAGATTTCATTCGATCTCTATGACCTGAGTGAAGATCTGAACTCATAAATCCTCCGTTAAACAAAAAAATTCCCTGTAAGGGAACTACTAACTTTGTAAAAATAATAGCAATTCACCGAAAAAATCAAATGAAAAGCACATAATGCGCAAATGGTACGCCCGATGCGATTCGAACGCACGACACATAGCGTCGGAGGCTATTGCTCTATCCAGC